>CAUJGI010000457.1 GCA_963169155.1 Chloroflexota bacterium | reverse complement strand
ATCTCAGCCGCCGCCCTTTCCGATTTAACCGCGGTGAAAACCGCCATTGTCCAGGAAGATGTGCGCCTGACCATCAAGGCCGACCCGATGGCCCTCGGGCTGCGCAGTGTGACGCTGTTTGGCTATTTGCTCACCACGGCGCTGAGCCTGGTCGGTTTTGCCACGCATTTTTACCTGAGCGCCAAGCAAAAAGAAGCGATTTACGGCGTGCTGCGCTCGATGGGCATGTCGCCAGGGCAGCTGTATGCCGTGCTGGTGCTGGAGCAGGTGGTGCTGATTTTGTTTGGTCTGGCCATCGGCACGGCGCTGGGCGTGGTGTTGAACCAGATTACCCTGCCCGGCCTGCCCATCACCTTTGGCGACCGGCCGCCAACGCCGCCATTTATTGCCCGCAATGACTGGACGGCCGTTATTCAAATTTACGTCACGCTGGCAGTCGCCTTTTTTATCTCGCTGGGCATTGCCACCCTGCTGCTCTGGCGCACCAAGCTGCACCAGGTGCTGCGTGTGGGCGAAGAGTAGGGGAAGTGAAAAGTAAAAAGTGAAAAGTAATAAGACTTTTTACTTATCACTTATCACTTTTCACTCTCCTCCTCCACGCAAACAAATACAAAAAACATGTTTCGATTATCCATCCGTCACCTGCTGCGCCATTGGCGCATGAACCTGATTGTCCTGCTGGGGCTGGTGCTGGCGGCTGCCTTTTTGGCAGGGCTGCCCACCTACGCCACAGCCATTGCCGGGCGCAGCCTGCGGCAGCAAATCGACAGCGCCGTCGTTTCGGCGCGTAATATTGAGGTGACGGGCACGGGCATGAATGCGGCCGTTTACGGCCAGCTAGAGGAATTTTTGGGCGCGCTGCTGCTGCGCCGCGTCGAGGTGCAAACGGTTCCGCCCATCAGCCTGGCCTCGGCGCTGTACCGGGACGAAGCCCCGCTGCCTTTTGCTGAATATTTGCGCTACCAGCCGTGGACCTTTAGCAATTTGAACCAGGACGCGACGGTAGTGGACGGCCGTTTCCCCAACCACCTCGAGCCCGTGCCCAACAGCTTTGTCACCGAGATTGAAGCGGTGGTGGGTGTGGCCAGCATGGAAAACCTCACCTTCGACCAAAGCGCCGGGGACCAATTCCAGACCGTTTCCTTGCAGCTGGGCGACCAGCTGCGCAGCGAAGATGGCACCTTCCGCATCAACATCGTCGGCGTGGTGCAGGCCAACGATCCGGAAAGCGACGTCTGGTGGGGTGAGCAGCTGCCGTTTGAATTTACCCGTGCCGCGCTCAACGGGGCCAACCAGCCAGAGACCGTCAGCATTTCACTGTTTGTTGCCGCGCCGACCATGGAAATGCTTTTTGCCGGGCAGGCCCAGCGCAGCTGGCGGCTGCTGCTGGACGCCAGCCAGATCACGGTCAACAACGTTAACCAGGTGCAGGTAAACCTGAGCAACGCCATCGCCAATTTGCGCATCGATATTGAGACGGGGTTACTGACGATCATCAACCAGTACCAGGTTGCCCTGGCCAACGCCCAGGTGACGCTGTTTTTGCTGACGGTACAGTCGCTCATCTTTGTGTTGTACACCCTGGCGATGATCAGCTCCTTTTTGCTGGATCAGTCACGCGGTGTTTTGGCGACATTGGTAGGGCGAGGGTTTAACGGCCGTCAGATCACCCAACTGTTTGCCATTCAAGGCTTCTTCCTGGCCCTGCTGGCCGCCGCGCTGGGGCCGCTGGTGGCCCGCGGGCTGCTCACCGTGTGGGGCCTGGCCACCAACACGGTAGTACCGACGGCGCTGGCGGCACAGTCGTGGCAGCTGTCGCTGCTGGCGGCGGGTTTTAGCTGGATTACCCTGATTGTGGCCATTTACAGCAGCACACGCGGCAATATTTTGGACTGGCAAAAACAGCTGGCGCGGCCAGCCACGCAGGCTGGCTGGCAAAAATATTACATCGACATTTTCCTGCTGGTGCTGGGTGGGCTGATCTACTGGCAGCTGCGCGACACCGGCACGGTGGTGGCTCAGCTGGCCGACAACGAAGCGCTGGCCGCCGCTGGCGTTTCGGACCCGCTGCTGCTGCTCGGGCCATCGCTGCTGCTCATTGCCGTGGCGCTCATTTTCTTGCGTGTGTTTCCTTACCTGCTGCGATTGGCGTCGTGGTGGGCCAACCGGGTGCGCGGCCTGATTTTGCCGTTTGGCCTGGCCAAGCTGGCGCGGGACCCCGTTGGTCCCAGCCGGGTGGTGCTGCTCATCAGCCTGGCGGCAGGGTTGACGCTGTTTGCCAGCCTGTTTGAGCATTCGCTCAGCGTGCGGCAGGCACAGATTGCCCATTACAACACCGGGGCGGACGTGCGGGTGGCCCTGCCGATCGGTGCCGGAACGGCCGAATTTGAGACTCTGGCCAGCTTGCCGGGGGTGCAGGCTGCGTCGCTGGTGTATTACAACGGCCGTTCCCGCCTTTCCACCAACCTGGGCCAACAGGTGCAAATGCTGGCCATCGACCCGGCCACGCTGCCGCAGGTGAGCCGCTACGCCCCATTTGTCAGCAGCGTCACCCTGGCCGACGTGATGCCCGCTGTGCAGGGCGTCGGTGAGGATGGCGCGATTCCGGCAGTTTTCTCGCAAGACGCACCGCCGACCAACAAGCAGATCGGCGACCACATTCAGTATGTGGTCGGCACCCATCGCGTCACGTTTGAGGTGCGCGGCATCATCAACAACTTCCCGCTGCTCAACGAGCGCTTTTTTATTACCAACCTGGCCGCTGTGGCAGAGGCAGTGGATTTCACTACCTTGAGCGAGCCGTGGGTAGGCCAGCGGCAGGTGTGGCTGGCCGTCGCGCCCGGGCAAACCGAAGCCGTGGTGGCGCAAATCAGCGGGGGTGCCGGGCCGTTTGGCAGCCAGGTGCTGGCCAACGCCGAGGAGACAGAGGCGTTTTTGCGCGCCAACCTGGTGGCGCAGGAGACGCTGGGCGCATTTGAACTGAACGCCATGACCCTGGCGGCGCTAAGCGTAGCTGTCTTCCTGATGGTGCACTTTTTTGCTGCCCGCCAGCGGCTGTATGAATTTAGCCTGCTGCGGGCCACCGGCCTGGCTACCCGCCAACTGCTCGGCTTGCTGACGCTGGAAGGGGTCATTATGATGGTGCTGGGGCTGCTGGCGGGCACGGTCATCGGTGGCGGGCTGGCGGTGATTATGCGGCCGTTTCTATCGCGGGTATTGTCAACGGCCGTGGGCGGCGACGCCATCCAGCAAATTTTGGTGAACTGGACCGAGGTGTTCAGCCTGTACGGCCTGCTGGTCGGCTTTTACGGGCTGGCGCTGCTGCTGCTGCTTTTCTTCCTGGTGCGGGCGGGCATTCACCGGGCCTTGCGCATTGGGGAAGAGTAAAGGCAGGACGCAGAGGGCAGTGAGAAGCAACAGAGACCGCAGAGATAAGAGAGTTTAGGAAATTAGAAATTGGGCGCATCTCAACGAACTTGTTTGTCACTCCCGCGAAGGCGGGAGTCCAGAATGGTGGATTCCCGCCTTCGCGGGAATGACACTTCATAACTCTAAAAATCTCTCTGATCTCCTATTTCTCTGCGATCTCTGCGTCCAAAATCGATTAAGAGGCACTTATGTCAACTGATTCGTTTATTTACTGCGACAACCTGGTCAAAATTTATAAGGTAGCCGATCTGGAAGTGGTGGCGCTGCAGGGGCTGGACCTGGCCGTGGAAAAGGGCGAGATGATGGCCCTGGTCGGCGCGTCGGGCTCGGGCAAATCGACCCTGCTCAACGTGATTGGCGGGCTGGATGAACCCAGCGCGGGCAAGATCAGCGTCAACGGCCAGGATTTGCTGAAAATTTCCGACAAAGCGCGGGTGACGTACAAGCGCAG
>CAUJGI010000456.1 GCA_963169155.1 Chloroflexota bacterium | reverse complement strand
CAAAAAACAATTAAGCCACGTTATGGTAGGTTTGTAACTAGAGAAAAGAAATATTACATCCAATGAATATATACGATAATGATAACATTTTTGAGTTCTTTCAGAGCGGCTTTAACTCAAGCGAGATATGCACCATTTGCTTTCGTTCTCCAGATGTTTTTGGCAAGAAGAAAGTGAGCCAAACGGCCGTATAAAATGTCACCATTTGTGAATAAAAGTCGGCCAGACGGCCGTATAAAATGTCACCAGGCGATCGGCAAAAATGTCACCACCTGAGACAAAAAAAGAGCGCGTTGGTATGCATGCCACGCCAGAAAACTGGCCAGGGAGCCTCGCTTTTGCTACTTTTGGCGAGTCAAAAGTAGAAAGAGAGTTAGCCATCACTGACCCCTTGCCGTTGGCGAGTAGCCTTAACCAGCAGCGTGGCACACACCTGCCGGAGCCGTCTGGCTGTCAGCGTTTCCGTCTTACCCACATAAGCGTTGTGTAACTTTCGGTTCTTCTTCAGGTAGGCATACCAGTAGCATTGCTGCCGCCTTTTTTCCTTACGCAAGGTGAAGCGGTCCGCTGTGCCCGGTGGCTGGTAGCAAAAGGCCGTGATTCGTTCCAGCCAGGCAAACCAGGCTTTGCTGTCAACCCGAATCGAAGGCTGCCCTGGCCGATGGAGCCTGTTCTGCCGAATCCAGGGCATATCTTGGTAAGGCATCAGACAGCCTCCTGTCGTTGTTGACGCTGGCGAAAACGGTAGGATTCGCCGACAAACTCAATGATGTGCGCCTTGTGCGTGAGCCGGTCCAGCAAGGCGACCGTTAGACGTTCATCGCCAAACACCTGCGTCCAGTCGGCAAACTTCAAGTTGGTGGTCACAATCAGGGCCACCCGCTCATAGAGCGCTGAGCAAAACTGAAACATCAACTGCGCCCCGGTGCTGCTAAAGGGAATAAAACCCAACTCATCCAGCACAATCAGCTGGTGGTTGAGCGCCTTGTTGATGAACGCCGCCACCCGTCCCTCGTCCTGCGCCTGGAGTAACTCATTGACCAGCGCCGCCGTGTTGTAAAAGCGCACCCGGCGCATCTGTTGGGTGGCGCCCAGCGCCAACGCGGTCGCGACGTGAGTTTTTCCCAGGCCAGGGTTGCCCAGCAGGATCACCGACTCGGCCTTGTCGATGTAGTCACCGTTGACCAACTGCCGGATTTTCTGCTGGTTTAGCGTGGGAATCTGGGCAAAGTCAAAGCTGGTCAGGTCCTTGACCACCGGAATTTTAGCTTCTTTCAGCCGCCGCTGGCGGCGTCGCTCCTCCCGGTCCAGCATCTCTTGTTCCGCCAATGCCAGCAAGTAACGGGTATAGCTCTCGTTGTTCTGGGCCGCTTCGGCGGCATAGGTTTCATGATGCCGCACAAACGTGGCCAGATACAGTTTGCGCAAATAGCTTTCCAACACCACTTTGTCCACGGCCAGCACATTGGCCGACATTTTCTGGGATGGCTGGCTCATTTTCCACCTCCCCACAAGACGTCATACGCCTCAGCCCGAACTGGCTGCTCCCCGACACCCTGCAATTGGGGTTTCTCCGCCAGGGTCAGCGCAGAAAACGTCGGCTCCTGGCGCTGCTGCTGGGTCAGCCAGAGCCGCACGCCATCCAGGTGAGCACACCGGTGGGACAGGGCGGCTGTCACGGCGGTGGCGATGGCTGTTTCGCTGTACTCACGGTGCAGGTAAAGAATGTTGACAAACTCGCGCACGCCGCGGCCGTCGGGCCACTTCTGCCGCAAATGCTCTAGCAGTTCGTCATAGATCGCGGGCCACTGCTCACGCCAGCGGCGCAGCGGCTTGGCATGGTCAATGGCTCCGGGTCGCTGCCGGATGAGTGGCAGGTAGTGCAGCGGGTCGAGCAGCTCTTGCTGACGGTCGTAGCAGCGCGAATGGATGGCAATGGGTTCCGTGCGGTCTGAGCGGTAAATTTCGACGGTGAACGGATACAGTTTGGCCGTTAACTGCGGCTGGGCGTCGTCAACGGGCACAGAATACCGGTTGGTGTCCACCTGCACCTGGCTGTAGCGGTTCAGGCTAACCATCACGGTGCGGCAGCAGTCGTAAGGATGAGTCGGCAGCGGGCGGAGCAACGATTTTTCCTGCTGCCACATCTGACCGATGGTGGCCGGTTGGCCGCTGACGATACGCGCATCATCTTCCTGGCACTTGTGCAGCAGGTAGGCATTGAGTTCCTCATAGCTGCGCACCTGGGGCAAGGGCACCATGAAGTTGCGCCGACCGAAGCCGACGCTGTGCTCTACCTGGCCTTTCTCGTTGCCAGCGCCTGGGGTACAGAAATGGCTGTCGAACAGGTAGGTGCCGCGAAAGTGGAAGAACGCTTCCTGTTCTATCCGATGCCTTCCTTCGAGGATTTCCTTGACGGCTGTTTTGAGATTGTCGTAGCTGATGCGTTGGGGGACACCCTCAAAGAAGTGGAAGGCGTGCACATGTCCCATGAAAAAAGCTTCTTGCCTCTGGCTGGGAAAGGCCATCATGAAGGTGCGGCGCGAGTAGGACAACTTCATGAAGAAGAGCTGCACGGTGATTTGCGCGCCGTTCATGAGGACGTCTCCTTCACCCCAATCCACCTGAGCATCGGTGCCGGGGTCGAACTCTAGCGGCAGATACGTGGCCGGGGGCTTGAGCAGTTTGCGCACCTGGCCCACGTAATGGCGCACGGTGGATTCGGCACCGGCAAAGCCTGCTTTTTGGATTTCTTGGTAGATCATGGGCGCGGTCCAGCGCTGTTTGCGGGGCAGACTGGCGTTTTGCGCCAGCAGCTGCTGGATTTGCTGCTTGTAAGGTCCCAGTTTTTGCGCTTGCTTGGGGCTGCCTCGCCGGTAGGTTGGTGGTGCTTCTGAGTCTATCATCCGGTTAATGGTGCGTCGGGCATGGCCTGTTTCGCGGGCTATCTCGCGAATGCTTTTCTGTTCCACGTAGTAGGCTCGCCGTATTTGTTCCCAATTTTTCACGGTCAACATCTCCTAACCTCCATTATCTTGTTTCTACACATGATAATGGAGAGAGGTGGTGACATTTTATACGGCCATATCTCTTGCCGGGTGGTGCACTTTTAGACTATCGTAAACAAAAAATCGACCTGCACCAGCTCCTGCCCCAATTCCTCCATCGCCTGCACCAACGGCAGGGCGCTGCTGCGATGGTCCAGGTAGCCCACCGGACGGCCCTGTTTGTCCACTTCCGGCCGCGGGCTGAGCAGCAGGACGCGGATGGGCAGGGTGGCGTTGGCGGTCACGGTCTGGTGCCGGTTGGGCAGGCGGCGGCGCACCCGCACGCCGTTGCCCCCCTGCGCCAGGTAGCCCGTGCCGTCGTGCAAAATTTCCCAGGGCAGCGCCAGCCAATCGCTGGCCGCCTCGCGCACCAGGGCGGCTTCGTCGGCGAGTGTCCCCTCCACGGGTTCCCCATGCACCTGCACCGAAAAGCGGCGCGTGCCGCTGGCCCGCTGCCACGCCGCCAGCGGTTCCCGCGCCGAATCGCCACCGAGGGCGACCGTGTAAAGCGCGTGTCCCCAGCCCGGCAGCGCGGCTTCCGTCTTTGCGGCGCGGGTTTTGAAGACGCCCGTGGGCCATTGGTGGTAGCTTTCGACATACCAGCGAATTTCGCCGAGCTCCACAGGGCCAAGCGGCGCGGTGATTTTGTAGCGACGGCTGCTAATCGCCCGCGTACCGTCGGCGGGATGGTAGGTGAGTTCGGCGATGGCGGCGGCCCGGCGCACCCCCTCTATGGTTTCGATGAGGGGGTCGGTGAGCTCCAGAATGCGTTCCGCGACGGGTTCGGCGGCCACGGCTTGCGACGGCTGCCACTCTTCCGGCAGCTGTTGGCCGAGGGCGGTTAATATTTTGGGCACGGCGTCACTGAGGCCGGTTGGCCCTGCCTCAACAAAAATATAGAACGGTTCAACCGGGAAAAGCAGCTTGAGCAGTCCCATCTGCACGCCGGGCAGCACAACAGGGATAATTTTGTAGCCGTCATCGCGCTGGCGGGCTACGTCCAGGGCAATGCGTACAACTTCCTGCACCCAGGTGGAGCTGAAGGCGTCGATGCTGAGCAGGACCAGGAAATGCTGGGCCGAGCGGATGCTGGCTTCAATTTTGGCGCGGAGGTTGTCGCCGCTGCTGAGCTGGCGGGAATCGACCCAGGTGAGGTTGCCGTGTGCTTCGAGCAACTCGCGGAGCTGTTTCACAACGGCATCGTCTTTGGTGGCG
>CAUJGI010000455.1 GCA_963169155.1 Chloroflexota bacterium | reverse complement strand
CTGTTAATGTCCAAAGTTATTTTCGAGTGAACCCTAAGCGAAGACGGCCGTTACCGCTGCCACACCCTCGCCGCCAAACTCCAGCCTTACCCTCTCGACCAATTTATCACCAGCCACGAGCCAAAGGCGATAGAAACGGGCCAAATCATGGCCGACGTTTTTGGTGTGCCGTGCCAGGTGGCGGCTGGTTTGCAGGAACACGACCGGCGCGGTGTGCCTTATTTTGCCAGCAAGGTGGCGTTTGAGACGGCCGTTGCCACCTTCTTCACTCATCCAACCGAGCTTGTTTTTGGCGCGGAAACGGCCGTGCAGGCGCGAGATCGGTTTGGGACGGCCGTCAATCAGCAGCGCAACAACTATCCCCAAGACCACCTGGCCATCGTGACCCACGGCACGGTGCTGACCCTCTTCATTTGCCAGCACAATCCCCAGCTCGACCCGCTGCCGTTCTGGCAGGCGCTCACCTTGCCATGTGCCTTTGTGTTGTCGCTGCCCGACTACCAGCTCCAGCAAAGCATTTATTTCGACAAATAGTGTGCTTGAAAAGAGCTTCGGTGGCATGGCGAGACGCCGGCCACAGCCCGAAATTTGCGTAAGGCCTAAAGACAAAAAATCTGTGTCATCTGTAAAATCTGTGGATATTTCCCCCATGCGATCTGCAAAACCAACCCGCCCGCTTTGCGCCGCTGCGGTGAAAAAAGGTTACGGCCGTAAAAATTGGCTGTCTCAATGCATAATCGAAGGTATAATTTGGGGCAGAATCCTCAACCGCAGTGCCCGAACGAAGGAAACTGCGGCAACCCAACAGAACCTTTCTAACGTCTGAACAGGTTTCCCACCGCAACAGATTTGTTGTGATTCGTTGTTAACTCACATTTCCCTAGGAGGCAATTTATGTCTGAACGCAAACATATTAAAGTTACTTACTCCACCCTGGCCAGCCCAGATCCGCTGCTGCACCAATATTTTGAAGAGGCGGTGGCCGAGGCCAAGGCTGGTTTTGGTAAAACGTTCCCCATGTTTATTAACGGGGAAGAACGGTTGGCGGCCGAAACGTTTGAAAAGCGCAGCCCGGTTGATCTGGACCTGGTGATGGGGCATTTTCAGTACGGTTCAGCCCAAGACGTGAACGATGCTGTGGCCGCCGCCAAAGCCGCCTTCCCGGCGTGGAGCGGCCGTCCCTGGCAAGAGCGCGTGGCCATCATGCGCCGGGCGGCCGATCTCATCAGCGAGCGCCTCTTCTACATGGGTGCGGTGATGAGCCTGGAGATTGGCAAAAACCGGATGGAAGCGCTGGGGGACGTGGAAGAAACGGCCGATCTCATCCGCTACAACTGTGATGCCGTTGAGCAGAACAACAACTTCAACCGCCCACTGCTCGCCGAAAGTGACAAACACCACAACCGCAGCGTGCTTAAACCCTATGGCGTCTGGGCCGTCATCTCTCCGTTTAACTTCCCCGGCGCGCTGGCTGGTGGCCCGTCTGGCGCGGCGCTGGTGGCGGGCAACTGTGTGGTCCTCAAACCCGCATCCGACACGCCCTTCACCGCCTGGCTGCTCACTGAATGCCTGCGCGATGCCGGTGTGCCCGCTGGCGTATTCAACTTTGTCACTGGCGGCGGCCGTTCCGTCGGCCAGGTCCTGGTCGATCATCCCGATGTGGCAGGCATTACCTTCACCGGCAGCTACGACGTGGGCATGAACATCCTGCGCACCTTTGCCAACGGCCGTTACCCGCGCCCGGTCATTGCCGAGATGGGCGGCAAAAATCCCACCATCATCAGTAAAAAGGCCGACCTGGACAAAGCCGCGATGGGTGTGATGCGCTCCGCCTTTGGCCTGCAAGGGCAGAAGTGCTCCGCCTGCTCCCGCGTCTACGTAGACAGCTCGGTCAAGGCCGAGTTTATGACCAAACTGGTGGACCTGACCGCACAAATTAACGTGGGCGATCCCACGAAGAAGGAAAACTGGATGGGGCCGGTGGCCAACAAAAGCGCCCTCAACGATTACCGCAAATTTGTGGCCGATTTGCAGGCGCACGGCGACATTGTGTTTGGTGGCAAGGTGCTGGAAGATGCGGGCAACGGCTACTACGTCGCCCCGACCATTGTGGACAATTTGCCGCTGGACCACCCGCTGTGGCAGCAGGAGATGTTCCTGCCTATCGTCACCGTCGCCCCCTTCGAAGACATGGACGAGGCGATGCGGCTGGCCAACGATGTGGAGTATGGCCTGACGGCCGGTTTCTTCAGCGAAGATGACGCCGAAGTACAGTGGTGGCTGGACAACATCGAGGCCGGTGTGCTCTACGTCAATCGCTCCAGCGGGGCAACGACGGGCGCGTGGCCGGGCTACCAATCTTTTGGCGGCTGGAAGGGCAGCGGCTCGACCGGTAAAGCGGCGGGCAGCTTCTACTACATCCAGCAGTACCTGAAAGAGCAAAGCCAAACCATCGTCGATTAGTCTGATTTCTCAGAACAGTTGACATCAACAGATTTCGCAGATTAATCAGATTAAATGCAGCACTATCTTTGCAGATTTTAAACCTCACCAGAGGGAGTGTCATACCCGCGTAGGCGGGTATCCATTTTGCTCACCAGAGTGGATTCCCGCATTCGCGGGAATGACAATCAAAAGTGCAAAGATAGTGTCCAATTGATCTGCGAAATCTTAAAAAAATGAGGCGGCTGGAGACGGCCGTTACCCCATGACATACAAACATCCGCACGGACACGTGTTTTATCGCAAGATGAGCCATGCCCGCCCCAAGATTGATTATGGGGAGGGCATTTATTTATTTGATGAAGCGGGCAAACGGTACATGGATGGCTCGGGCGGGCCGCTGGTGGTGAATGTGGGCCACGGCCGTTCTGAAATCGTCGCCGCTATGGCCGAACAGGCGCAAAAAGCGGCCTACGTGCACGCCATCATGTTTACCAACCAGGCCACCGAGCAGCTCTCCGAGGAGCTGGCCGCGCTGGT
>CAUJGI010000454.1 GCA_963169155.1 Chloroflexota bacterium | reverse complement strand
GCCCACAAGCGTACCGTTCCCGGCGGCAAAGGTGCCGGACACGGTTTCCTCCCCTTCGTTGTGCGCCAGGTTGACGCTGCCGCAGTCCAGGAATTGGCAGCTGCTGAGCCAGACACCGTTCCACGCGCCGGGCGGGATGGTGGTGGGGGTGAAGGTGGGGGTGGCGCTGGGCGTTGGCGTTTCTGTAGGCGTGGCGGTTAAAGTCGGCGTGTTGGTGGGTTGATTGGTCGCCGTGGCGGTGGGCGTTGGCGTCGGCGTGTCAGTTGGGGTGGGCGTGGGCAGTTCGCCGGGGGCCGGATCTTCGTTGTCGGCTATGCCGTCACCGTCGGTATCTGGATTGGCGGGGTCGGTACCGTTTTGCACTTCTACGCCATCCGGCAGGGTGTCGCCATCACTGTCTGGATTGTTGGGATCGGTGTCGTAGACGTTCACTTCTTCGCCATCGCTGACGCCGTCATTGTCGCTGTCGGGGTTGGTCGGGTCCGTGCCGTGGATGTTGATTTCGTCGCCATCGTTGAGGCCATCGCCGTCGCTGTCTGGATTATTGGGGTCGGTGTTGGTGACCTCAATTTCCTGGCTGTCGCTCAGGCCGTCGCCGTCGCTGTCGCCTGCCAGACGAGTGGCTTCGGTTTGGGTGGCGATGATGGCGGCTTGAGCTACGGCCGTTGCCGTCGCATTCCGGCCGCGTTCGGTGAAGGTAGAAAATACAACTGCCAGGGAAATGCACAAAATGACCAGCATGATGCCAAACAGCGGCAGCAGCCAGCCAGGCAGCATCGGTTTGGTGGTGAGCTGTCCTTGCAAGGTTTGCGTTTCCGGGCCGCTGCTCACCTGGATGGTGAAGGGATTGGTGCGGGCGTTGCCGGTAAACGGCCGCTGCGCACTGCTCACCTGAAAATCAACCGTATCTTTGCCGCCCGCCGGAACGGTAATCTGCTGGCTGGCCTGCTCAAACTGCACCGCTTTGGTCCCATCGCTGCCGGTGAGGCTGTAGGTGGCGTCAAAATTGCCGTCGTTGCGCACCAGCACGCGGCAGACGCCGTTGTTGGTCACCTCGCGTGGGCGCATGTCGATGGCAAATTGGGTAAACGGCCGTATCTGCACGGTCCCGGAAACGGCCGCCTGCTCCGACGGGCTGCGCTGCGATACCACCACCAGCCGGTAGCGGTGCTGCCCGGAGCGAGCTGTGCTGTTTTTGGGCGGATGAATCGTCACGGGGAGCGAGCTTTGTGCCCCTGGGCGCAGCTGGATCGCTTCATCGGGCAGGGTAACCCAGCTGGGCGGCAGTCCTTCCAGCTTCAGGGAAAAATGGTCGGTACTGCTGCCGTGGTTGAGCAGTTCAACTTGAATTTCGGCCGTCTGGCCGGGGGAAATTTCGGTGTTGGTGGGATGGACCACCACGCTGAGCTGTCCGGTGCTGCTTTGCATGAGCGTGCTGCCCGGCGGACGGCTGATCGGGGCGGCGGTGGGTGCGGCATAGGCGGGCACGGGGACGACGGCCTGGAACGGTTCGGCAGCGGCCGTAGGCCCAACGGCCGTTGGGCTTAGCCCCTCCAACTGCATGAAAAAGGGGCCAATGCGCAGCGTCTGGCCGCGCCCCCACAGCTCGGCCACTTCGGGGCGCAGCTTCACTTCATCCAAAAAGGTGCCGTTGGTGCTGCTGAGATCGGTCACCAGCCAGCCGCGCGGCGTGCGCTCCAGCCGGGCGTGGTGGCGCGAGATGCCGTCGGCGGCCAGGGTGACATCACACGATTCGGAGCGGCCCAGCAAGACGGGGTCGCTGCTCAGCTTGTAGGTTTGCGGTGTTTCCCCCTTGCGGCTGACAACCAGCCGTTCATTGGGGCTGGCCGTGGCGGCTGCGGCCATTTGCGACGGCCGTTCAATAATCATCTCGTCGTGCAGCTGGGTGAGGATGCTCACCATCGTCTCTTCGGCCGAGGTGGCAAAGACGGTGACGTCTTGCGCTGTCAGACCGGTGGCGGCGCGGCGCAGGGCGGCGGCAAACGCTTCGGCCGTCTGGTAGCGGTCGTCGGGCTGCTTGGCGATGGCCTTGATGATGACGTTTTGCACGGCCACAGGTAGGCCGGGCTGGATGTGGCGCGGCGGCGGCGGCGTCTCGTGCATGTGCTTCATCACGGCGTCGGTGGGGGTTTTAATGTCAAAGGGCAGGCGGCCAGTGGCCAGCTGGTAAAGGACCACACCAAGCGAGTAGATGTCGGAACGGCCGTCCAGCGTCGCAGAGGCCAGCGCCTGTTCCGGCGACATATACGGCAGCGTGCCCATAAACGTGCCGGACTGGGTTTCGATGCCGCCTTCCAGCAGCTTGGCCAGGCCAAAATCGGTCACCTTGGCGCGGATGGGAAGCTCATCGGGCCGGTCGGGTTGGTCCAGCCGGGTGATGAGAATGTTGTCGGGCTTGATGTCGCGGTGCACCACGCCCAGCCGGTGGGCATACCCCAACGCGTCGGCCACCTGGGCAATGATGTTGAGCGATTCGCTCAGCTCCATCACCTGCCGCCGCTGCGCCAGCTGCTTGATGTATGCTCCCAGGCTCAGCCCGCGCACGTACTCCATCACGATGAGCAGGTGGGTGGGGCTGCTGGAAAAGTTGTAGATAGCCACGATGTTGGGGTGGTTGAGCCGGGCGGCCGCCTGGGCCTCCTGCAGGAAGCGCTGGCGGAACTCCGGCTGGCTGGCAAACTGCCGGTGCATAATTTTCAGCGCCACGGGCCGGGCCAGGTTACTGTCCAACGCGCGGTAGACGGCGCCCATGCCACCTTCGCCCAGCAGCGTCTCAATACGATATTGGTCTATCTGTTTTCCGAGTAAGTCATCCATAATGCCTGAGTATCCGTCACAGGGGCGGGTTGTGTCAATAAATCACGATACATCCATCCCATCTTCCCGCTCATTTCCGGCTCGTTCTACGCTCTGCGTGGAATGAATGACTCGACGCTCTGCGTCGAATGGAACGCGGAGCGTTCCGACCGGCATTCCCACGTGGAACGTGGGAACGAGGCAATGGAAACTGGTAGGCAGGAATGCTACGGCAAAAGGTAGGTGACTTCGAGGGTGGGTGCTGTACGGACGGTATACAGATTGGCAACGGAGTCCCCATTGCTTTCTGTTTCGAAGCCGAGGCGGAGGGTAAGCTGGGTTTGGCCCTGCACCAGAGCATCTTCCACGTCGAAGGCGACGTCGATGCTGGTGGGGGCGGCGGCTTCACAGCTGATAAAAAAGCCGGGCGCATCGTAGGCGGTGTTGTCGGGCGGCAGGGTGACTTCGACTAACTCGGTTTGCAGGCAGCCGAGCGTGGCAAAGGGATCGCCTTCCAGGTTGGTATCACTGCCAAAGCGCAGGAAGGCGGTGCGAATCAGGGCGTTGGGTGGCAGATCGGCCAGGGAGAAGGTGAGCAGGGCACGTACGGCCGTTCCGTCCACCATATCCCCCGCGCGGGGCGATTCTGCCGCGCCGAGGTTAACCGTGCCGTCGCTGGCGAGCCAGCCAGAGCTGGCGGCAGTGAGGGGAATTGGGAGCGTGGTTTCGCCCGCGCTGGGAGCCACAGTGACGGGCGGCATGGCGGTGGGCGATACGGCCGTTGGCGCGTTCGGATCGTGTTCTTCACCGTGCTCCTCACCCGGGACGGTTTGGGCAACGGCCGTTGCGCTGGCGTTAAACTGCAGCGGATCGGTGCCGGTGGCCACTTCCACCCCATCGGTGACGCCGTCCAGGTCGGTGTCGGCCAGGGTGGGATCGGTCTGGTACTGCTCGACCTCAACGCCGTCGATCAGTCCGTCGCCGTCTGTGTCTAGCAGCAGCGGGTCGGTGCCGTAGGTGTTCACTTCCTCGCCGTCCAGCAGGCCGTCGGTATCGCTGTCGGCGTCAAACGGGTCCGAGCCGATCGCAATTTCGCGGTCGCCGGTCAGGCCGTCGTTGTCGTCGTCGCCGGTGAGTTGGGCGGCGGTGAGCGGCGGGGTGGTTGTGCCCGGAGCGGCCGTTTCCGACCCGTCACTCCCGCCCAGGGTGGGCGTGGTGGGCACGGTGTCCGCCGGGTTGGCCCGGTTGCTCAGCACCGAGTTGAGCACCACGGCGATGAGCAGCAGCACCAGCAGCAGCTGCACCAGGGGCAGCACCCAGGCGGGGAACCGGGGCCGCACTTCGACGTGCCCCAGCTTGTTCTGGCGCAGACCATTGCTGCTGCGAATTTCTACTTCAAACGGAATCTGGCGCACGCGGCCGAAGAACGGCCGTTTCTTGCGGTGGGTGATGCGGTAAGCGGTGGTGCCCGTGCCGCCCGGCTCCAGCTTCAGCGGCTGCTCGTCGCCGAAAAATTGCAGCTTGCCTGCCGGGTCCTGCGTGGTGAACTGCACCGTGCTGGTGACGTTGCCGTCGTTGCGCACCATTACCCGGCAGGTGCCGCCGTCTTCCACATGAGCGGGCCAGATGCTCAGTTCAAACTGTTCTTCCGGCAAAATGGTGAGCTGGCCCTGGAGGACGGCCGTTTCCACCGGCGGTCCCTCCGCGTGCAGCAGCAGTTGGAAGGGGTGCTGCCCGGCCAGCAATGGCTGGGTCATCGCGGGCAGCTCCAACGTAAGCGGCACGGTGGCCCGTGCGCCGGGCGTCAGCGAAACGGTGTCCTGGGCCAGCGTGGCCACTTCTGGCAGCCCGGTCAGCATGATTTTGAGCACCAGCACCCGGCTGCTCTGGTTAAACAGCTCAATTTGCACATTGGCCTGCTGGCCGGGGGCCAGGGTGGTGTGGGTAGGTGTTAGCGCCACGCTGAAGTTGCTGTGGCTGGCCTGCACCTGGCTGCCCTCAACCGCCACCGGGAACAGTTCGGTGATGGCTTCCTCGGGGGTTTGCCGGACGGGAACAGCATCCGCCGCTTCGGCCAGCTGCCACTGCAAAAAGTAGGGACCGATTTGCAGCTTTTGGCCTGGCAGCCACAATTCCGGCTTTTGCGGGTCGAGCTTGTGACCATCGTTAAACGTGCCGCCGCGGCTGTCTGCATCCACAATGCGCCAGCCGCCGCCCACTTTTTCCAGCCGGGCGTGGTGGCGCGACACATCCAGCGACGACAGCACGATGTCGTTGTCTGGAGCGCGGCCAATAGTGAGGCGTGGTTTGTTCATGCTGAAGTGGCGCGGGCTGCGCCCCTGCCCGGTGATCACAATCTGGTCGCCAATGTCGGGCGGCGGGGACGGATGCAGTTCGGTGGCCGGTGATTCAGTTTTGGGCGTGCCGGGACGCCTGGGCACGTGCCCGGCGGGGGGCAGCAGGGCGGGAGTGGCTTCTTCGTCGGCTGGCCTGGCAGGCGGCGGCGGTGGGGCGATTGTTTCTTCCAGGCTGGTTAACGGCGGCCGCACCGGTGCGGCCGTTTTGTCTTCGGCCCACAGGGTGCGCAGGTCTACAACTGTCGTCTGGGGCGCAAATAAAATCGTGTCGGCGGTGGTGAGGCGGCTGGCCGCCTGGCGCAGCTCGTCGCCCATCTGCTCGGCCATTTGGTAGCGGTCGGCCAGGCTGTAGGCAGTGGCTTTGGCCACGATGTTGGCGATATCTGCTGGTAGGCCAGGGCGCAGATCGCGCAGGGTTTGCTGCGCATTAGGCATCCGCCCGGCGATGAGCTGGTGCAAAATGACGCCGAGGCTGTAGATATCGGCCCGGCCATCAACCGACTGCCCGGTTTGGCGCTCGGGGGCGAGGTAGGGTAGGAAGCGACGCAGGGGGCGGGCCAGCTCCGGCGGCAGCCCGGTGGGCACGCCGGTTTCGGGAATGGGGGAGAGGCCAAAGTCGGCCAGCATCGCTTTGAGGGAGGGATCACCGCTGCGTAACGGCCGTTCCAATGGTTTGATCAAAATATTGCCCGGCTTGACATCGCCGTGCAGCACGCCATTTTGGTGGGCGTAGCCCAACCCTTCGGCAATCTGGGCAATGATGGTGAGCGTTTCATCCAGCCGCAGCACGCGGTTGTCCAGCGCCAGCAGCCCCAGCACCCGGTCCAGGCTGATCCCTTCCACAAGGGCTGTGACCAGATACAGGTGGCCGTTTTGCTGGCCAAAGTCGTAAAAGGGCACGATGGCCGGGTGGGACAGGCGGGATGCGGACTGCACCGCTTTGAGCACTTGCTGCTGCCGGGTGGAGTGTTTGGTGAGGCTGGGTTTGAGCAGTTTGAGGACAACCGGGCGCACCAGGTTCACGTCGGTGGCGCGGTAGACGGTGCCGCTGCTGCCAGCGCCAAGGTAGGCCTCAATTTTGTACTGTTCTAGCTGTTGACCGATGTAGGTATCCATAAATATTACTGGGCAAGCCGGTGGGGCTTACGAGCGCATTATCTGCAGAAAATTGGGCGAAAGCAATCACCGCTGGTCATGGTAGGCGGCTTTTCTCGTTCAGATAAGGCCAATCTCTAAGATTGGGCCAATCTTGATGCGTTTATTTAGTATAGGTTTTGCCAGAGGTCAGACCATGCAGGCCGCGTGAAAAATAGTAGGAGGAATGTCCCGTGAAAAACGGCCGTTCCCAGTGAAGGCTCCGTAAAAAATAGCTTAGACCACTCTACGGGTCATGTTAGAATGCAGCCAAAGCAGGGCAAACAGACCGTAAATACCCGCCGCAGCAGGCACCCAGAGTGAACCATGATGACACAAGCAGCTGTAAAAACAAACCGGGCCGACGAAGCCACGTTGGCGCTTTTGCAAACCGCCTTCCC
>CAUJGI010000453.1 GCA_963169155.1 Chloroflexota bacterium | reverse complement strand
ATTTTGGGGCTCACCCCGCCCCGCGAAGGCTCCGTTGTGTTCAAAGGCGAGCCCATTCAGGGGCGGCGCAGCTTTGACATTGCCGCCAAGGGCATTGGCTTTGTGCCAGAACATCGCGCCATTTTTCGCGATTTAAGCGTGCTGGAAAATTTGCGCATTGCCGAGCGGCAAAAGGGTGATTTTGAGCGCAAAGAGCAGTTTATCTTTGAGCTGTTTCCCGATTTAAAGCGGCTGATCAAGCTGCCGGGCACCAACCTATCCGGCGGGCAGCAGCAAATGCTGGCCGTGGCCCGTGCCCTGGTGCCGGATAACGAACTGCTGCTCATCGACGAGCCCAGCGAAGGGCTGGCCCCGGTGATTATTGAGCAGATGATGGCCGCCATCCAGCAGCTGTCGGCGCAGTCTACAGTGCTGCTGGTGGAGCAAAATTTTGTGGTGGCCAGCAGACTGGCGCAGCGGTATGTGATTATCGAGGAAGGCCAGTCGGTGAAAAGCGGCTTGATGGCCGACCTGGTGCAGGACAAGGCAACGATTCACCGGTATTTGGGCGCAGCGTGACGGTGAACGGTAACCGGTGAGCGGTAATCGGTAAACGGATTACCGATAACGGACAAACGGAGCAATCATGGATGTACTAGGGACATTAAAGGCAAACCGGACGCGGTTTATTACGCTGGCGGTGTTGGCGTTTTTGTTTTTTACGGCCGTTCAAGGCATGCCCACCGAAGATTGGGTCATCACGATATTGCGCGGGCTGAGCGTGGGCATGATCACCTTCCTGGTGGCCGCTGGTTTGTCGCTGATTTTGGGCTTGATGGATGTGCTGAACCTGGCGCATGGCGAAATGTTCATGGTAGGTGCTTACGTTGGCTGGACGGTGTTTGTGCGGCCCGACACGTTTGTTGATGTGCTGTCGCCGCTGCTGCTGACGGTGGTCGGCTTTGTGCTGCTGCCCGCCTGGCGCGTCTGGATCCAAAAAGTGCCACTTTTGGTAAAGCAGGCCAGGTTTTGGCCCTGGCTGGCGCTGGTGCTGGGGGCGGGTTTGCTGTGGGTGGCCTACGCTCGCTTCCCCCTGGCCATCTGGAACCCGGACGTGTACTCCGAAAGCCCCATCACTTTTGCTCTGGCGCTGAGCCAGGGCAACCTGGTGTTGGCCACGGTGCCGCCGTCGGCGGGTTGGCCGCTGGGGCTGCTCGGCACGCTGCTTGGCGGGTCGCTGCTGGGGTTGGCGATTGCCGGCTTTGGCCAGCGGCAGCAGGCGGGCACGATGAGCAACCATATCTCGCGCGGCACATGGATCACAGCGGCCGTTTTGCTGGTGCTCGGTCTGGTTACCTTTTTTATCAACTCCAACATCACCGACTTTTTGGTGGGCATCAGCACGACGGCGCGTTTTTTTGTAGCGATGGCCGTGGCGACCGGCTTGGGGTTTGTGATTGGCGGATTGATTGAAGTGGCGTTGATACGGCCGTTATACGACCGCCCCATCTACCAGCTGATGATCACCCTGGGGCTGAGCTTCATCGTCATCGAGGTGGTGCGCGCCATTTGGGGGCGGCCCGAATTTACCATGCCCAAGGCGGCGCTGTTCGACGGCAGCGGCGACGGCTGCCCGGCGACCAGCTTTGGCGATTTAATTGCCAACCAATGCTCGACGATTATTTTGTTTGACGGCCGTATTCGCACCTACAACGAAGTGTTCATCATCCTGGTCGGGCTGGTGGTCCTGGCTCTGGTCTGGCTCATTTTGCAGCGCACCCGCATCGGCATGATCATTCGCGCCGGCGTGCAGGACAGCGAAATGGTGGAAGCGCTGGGCATCAACGTGCGCCAGGTGTTCACCTTTGTCTTTGCCCTGGGGGTGGCCCTGGCTACGCTGGGCGGCGTGCTGGCCGCGCCCTCCATCGGCCTTTCCACCGACATGGGTACCCGCCTGCTGCTCCTGGCCCTCATCGCCCTGGCGATTGGCGGCCTGACCAGCTTCCCCGGCGCGGCGGCTGGGGCGATTTTGGTGGGGCTGCTGCAGCAATTTATCATCAAATACGGCCAGATTGGCATTAATCTGCCCTTCCTGGCCGAACCGTTTAAGCCATCGCCGCCGCTGGTGCCTGCCTCCACCGTGCTGCTGATGGTCATTATCCTGCTCATCTTGCCGCATGGGCTGTTTGGGCGAAACGAATAGCGAAAGATTGGTCCATTCTGCGAGAATGGACCAATCTGAACTGGATACCGCGGAGAATTTGAATGCAATCAACTCTGGCAAACCGCGCAGCTGAAAAAACGAGCCTGGCCGGTTGGTTTTCCGCCAACCGGGGACTGCTGGCCCTCTTCTTGCTGCTCATCGCTTTTCCTTTCCTGCTGGCGCTCAGCGACGGACAGTCTATTAGCGACGTGCTGACCAACGAAGCGGGCAACGCCAAATTTATGCAGGGCCTGCTAATCGAAGTGTTTATCCTGGCCATTTACGCCTTGAGCTACGACCTGATTTTGGGCGTCACGGGGCTGCTTTCCTTTGGCCATGCCATGTTTTTTGCCGCCGGAGCTTATTTCACCGGCATCGCCTTCAAAAATTTTGGCTGGGGTGCCGGGCAAACCTTGCTGGGGCTGGTGGTGGTGGCCGTGGTGCAGGCGCTGCTATTTGGCGTGGTGCTGCCGCGCGTCAAGGGCATCACCTTTGCCC
>CAUJGI010000452.1 GCA_963169155.1 Chloroflexota bacterium | reverse complement strand
CCGTGCAGCGCGCCGACGAGATTATGATTTTGGGCAACGGCCGTATTGTGGAATACGGCCGTCGTCCCCACCTCGCCGCCGACCCATCCTCCCAATTTGCCCAGCTGCTGGTGACGGGGTTGGAGGAGGCAATTACCTAATTACCAATTACCAGTTACCTGATTACAGGCAGTAATTAGTAATTGGTAATTGAGTAATTTTCCGACTATGAACACACTCTCTTACTACTGGCGGCTCATCCGCTTTACGCCCAACTATTACGCCGCCGACATCATTACCATTTCGATTCACTTTGCCGTGACCACCGCGTTGGGGCTGATTTTGCGCGCCTTTTTTAACGGCCTCACCGGCGAATCCAGCTTTGCCCTGCCCCTCTGGCCCATCGTCGGACTGCAGGTGGCTTATGCCCTCGTGGCCGCACTGTCCCAAATGGGCGCGGGCTGGGCGTTTATCAACTTCGAACATATCTCCTACAACCTGCTCATTCGCAACATGCTGGCTCGGGTGCTGCAAAGGCCCGGCTCCCGCCCGCTGCCGCATAACGAGGACGGCACCCCTATGTCCACCGGGCAAGCCATCAGCACCTTCCGTGACGATACCCACGAGCTGCTCATGGCCATCGTGGCCGTGGATGATGTGATTGGCCTGCTCATCAGCGCGGGCATCTCGTTGACGATCATGCTGCAAATCAGCGTGCCGGTGACGCTGGGGACGTTTGTGCCGCTGCTGATTGTGGTGGGCATTGCCCAGCGGCTGGGCGAGCGGGCCAAGCAGTATCGCAAAGCCAGCCGCCAGGCCACCAGCCAGGTAACGGGCATGATTGCCGACATGTTCAACAGCACTCAGGCGCTGAAGGTGGCCAATGCCGAGACGCGGATCATCGACCGCTTCCGCCAGATCAACGAGCAGCGCAAGCAGACGATGGTACGCGACAAGCTGCTCACCGGGCTGGTCGATGCCCTGAGCGCGGGCACGATTGAACTGGGCATGGGGCTGATTTTGCTGCTGGCAGCGCGGCAAATGTACCTGGGCACCTTTACCCTGGGGGATTTTGCCCTGTTTGCGGCGTACATCTGGCCGATCACCCAGCTGTTCCGCATTTTTAGCCGGATGATTACCGGCTACAAGCAGGCGGGCGTCTCCACGCAGCGCATGGAAACGATGATGCAGGGCGCACCGCTGGGCGCGGTGGTGGCACCGCAGGCGCTGCACCTGGACGGCAAGCTGCCGCCGCTGCCCCACACGCCTAAAACAGCCGCACACACCCTCGAAACCCTGTCCATTAAACATCTCAATTTCAACTACCCCGGCAGCGAAAACGGCATTCACGACATCAATTTGTCGCTCAAGGCGGGCCGGTTTGTGGTGATCACCGGGCGCATCGGCGCGGGCAAAACGACGCTGCTGAAGGTGCTGCTGGGGCTGCTGCCAGCGGACAGTGGCGAGATTATATGGAACGGCCGTCCCGTCCCCGATCCGGCCAACTTCCTGGTGCCGCCCCGCGTGGCCACTACGATGCAAATCCCGCGTCTGTTCAGCGAGACGATTCTGGACAACATTTTGCTGGGTTTGCCGGAGGATGCCGTGGATGTAATGGGGGCGGTGGCCACGGCCGTCTTCGAGCAAGATCTGGCGCAAATGGAGCAGGGGCTGGCCACGATTGTGGGGCCGCGCGGCCAGCGGCTGTCTGGCGGGCAGGCGCAGCGCGTGGCGGCGGCCCGCATGTTTGTGCGCCAACCGGAGCTGCTCCTGTTTGACGATTTATCGAGTGCGCTGGATGTGGAGACTGAGAAAATCTTATGGGAACGGGTTTTTGACGCAAAGGCGCAAAGTGACGAAGGGGCAAAGGAAAAGCAGACTTGTTTGGTGGTGAGTCACCGGCGGGCGGCTTTGCGGCGGGCGGATCATGTGGTGGTGTTGAAAGACGGCCGTATCGCCGACGAAGGCACGCTGGACGAGCTGCTGGGTCGCTGTGAGGAGATGCAGCAGCTGTGGCAAATAGAAACGGCCGTGAACGAGTAATTTAGCCAGTTTGTGGGGAGCCTTTGTAAGATTAGCTCTAAAACTTGACGGTTTCTTAACGGCCGTTTTTGATTTCTTGTCACCCTCTTTACGCCTGAAGGTGTACACTGCACGGGTAAATGAGTCCGCTTACCTATGCGCAACCCAGAAGGTATGAAAAATGATTGGGAATCAATTGACCGTTACTGTAGATGAATCACGGGAGATGCAAAAGACGAAGGTCCTCGTCGTAGATGACGATCACGCCATTCGGCGCTTCTTACGCACCTCTCTTACCGCCCACGGCTACGACGTGTTTACCACCGCCACCGGCGAAGATGCTATCTTACAAACGATCAATCTCCAACCAGATCTCCTCATTCTAGACCTGGGGCTTCCAGGAATTAATGGCATCGAGGTTACCCGGCGGATTCGGGAGTGGTCGCAGATTCCCATTGTGTTTCTGTCGGTGCAAAACCAGGATTCAGACAAGATCGAAGCGCTGGATGCCGGAGCCGACGACTATGTGACAAAACCGTTTAGCATTGGTGAGTTAACCGCCAGGCTGCGTGTGGCCCGGCGGCATATGCAGCAGGAAGAGGAACAACTGGTCTTTGTAAAGGAAAAACTGCGCGTAGATTTAACGGCTCGTGTGGTTACCTTTGATGGCAAAGAAGTTCAGCTGACGCCCACCGAATACGATTTGCTAAAAGTGTTAATCAAATATGCCGGACGCGTTCTCACACACCAGCAGCTGCTTAGAGAAGTTCGGGGGGCCGGGGCGCAAACAGACACACACCTGTTACGTGTACACATGAGCAACTTGAGGCACAAAATTGAAGAAGACCCGACAAATCCACAATTCATTTTGACCGAGCCAGGCGTTGGCTACCGCTTAAGAATAGACATTTAATTCTCTGGTTCAGCCTCGTTACTCTCGTGGGTGGCCTGAGGCAGCATCATAAAAAAGACAGCGCCACCCCCCGGCCTATTTTGCGCCCAAACACGGCCGTTGTGCGCCTCCACAATCCCGCGTGTAATTGATAACCCCAGCCCCGTACCGCTGACACCGCCAGGACCCAGCCGGAAAAACTTGCTAAAGATGCGCTCCAATTCAGCTTCAGGTAAACCAGGACCACGATCTTTGACGGCAAGAATCACGTTTTCCTTTTCCTGATAAGCCTCTACTTCAATTGGCTCGTCTGGCGGCGCGTACTTCACGGCATTGTCCAGCAAATTCATGAGCGCTTGAATCATTAAGGTCAAATCGATGGCCACATGCGGCAGGTTGTGGGGCAGGTTGTGCTTAATGATGCGCCCCTGAAGCCGGTGAGCCATTTGGGCCAGCGTCGCCCCCACCAGCTCCTGAACCTCATACGGCTGGCAGCGTATTTTCAAAGCGCCAGACTCCAGGCGCGTGATGTCCAACAAATTGCCCACCAGACGATTTAACCGCAGCGACTGCTCCCAGGCTGTCTGGACCAAGTCGAGTTTGGCTTCTTCCGTCAGCAGGTTGGCGTCGTCCAGAATGCTGCTCAACGCCCCGGTAATCGAAGCCAGCGGCGTCCGCAAGTCGTGAGAGATGGAGTTAAGCAGCGTCGTCTGCAATTTTTCGGTTTCTTCTAGAAGTTTGCTCTGGCGCGCTTCTTCGGTAAGTTGGGCCTTTTCCAGTGCCAGGGCGGTCTGACTGGAAATGGCGTTCAGCAAATAGCGCTGTTCGCTGGCAAATGAATGCCGATAGTCGTCTGAAACTTCAACAGATAACACCCCAATCACCCTGCCCGAAGTTTTCAGGGGCATGTAATAACCAGCCACACCGTTTAACGTGTCGGTATGGCAGCCCGCAGGCTGCCCGTGGCGAAAGACCCAATCAACCACCGCCAAACCTTCTGGATCCTGCACATAAGCGGCCGTACTGGCCTGCAATCTACAGCGCTCTCGGTTTTCATCAGCCAGAAAAATGGCGGCCGGACTGTGAAAAGTTGTTTCGATATGGTAAACGGCCGTTTGGGCAATATCGGCCAGGCTGGAAACGGTGGCCAGCCGTTGGCTCAATTCATATAGCGCCGCTGTTTGGGTTTCGCGGCGGCTCGCGGCCTGCGCCTGTTCCTGGGCACGTGCCGCCAGCGAACTGATCACCAATCCCACTGCAAGCAAACCGGCAAAAGTAAGCAAATATTCGGCGTCCGCTACCACAAAGGTGTAGTACGGGGGCACAAAAACAACGTCAAAAGCCACAACGCTCAAGAAAGAAGCCATGATAGCGGGCCAACGACCTAACCAAACGGCCGTTACCATCACCGCCACCAGGTACAGCATGACCAGATTTGTGGGATTGACAAACGGCCGTAACGGTAACCCTAATAACGTCCCCAAAAGCACCAAACCGGCACTCAGTAAATACAGCTGCCAGGCAATCAGGCGCGGCTCGGACCACAGCTGCGAGGTCGGCGATGGCCGCGGCTCGGTTTTGTCGCTAATGACGTAGACATCCATATCCTGACTGTGACGCAAAATCTGATCGATGAGCGAGCCGCGCAGCCATTCCCGCCAGCGTGGCCGCAGCGGCTTGCCCGCCACCAGCTTGGTCACGTTACGGCTTAAGGCATAGGTTGTCAGCGTCTCTGCCACGGAAGGGCCAGACAGCCGGACTGTTTGCGCGCCCAACTCCTGAGCCAGGCGCAGCGTCTGCGCCACCCGCTCTTCCTCTGCTTCCGATAGACGGGCGCGGGAGGGCGTCTCCACCTCCGCCGCGATCCACTCCGCATCCAAACGCCGCGCCAGGCGTAGCGTCGTGCGCACCAGCCGCTCGCTCAACGGGCTGGGGCCGACACACACCAACAACCGTTCCCCGGCTGGCCAGGGTCCGGCAATGGCATGGGTTTGCATGTAAGCCCTCATCTGCTCATCAATGCGCTCAGCCGCCCGGCGCAGGGCCATTTCCCGCAGAGCCGTCAGATTGCCAGGGCGAAAGAAGCGGCGCAGGGCTTGTTCCGCCTGGGCCGGGACATAGATTTTGCCCACCTCCAACCGGCCCAACAGCTCATCAATCGGCAGGTCAATGAGCTCGATCTCGTGCGCTTCATCCAGAATATTGTCGGGTATCGTCTCGTGAACAATAACGCCCGTTACCTGGTTCACCACATCATTGAGGCTTTCCAGGTGCTGAATGTTCACCGTGGTATAGACATTGATCCCGCTGTTGAGCAGTTCCTCGACATCTTGATAGCGGCGCGTGTGCCGCGACCCGGGCACGTTGGTGTGGGCCAGCTCATCTACCAGGGCAATTTGTGGCCGTCGCTTGAGAATCGCGTCGGTATCCATTTCAGTCAGGTGAATATCGCGGTAAACGATTTCACGACGGGGCAAAATTTCCAGACCGGCCAACAGTGCATCTGTTTCCGCCCGGCCATGGGTTTCAATGTAGCCCACAACGACATCATGGCCTTCTTCATGGCGCCGCCGGGCGGCGTCAAGCATGGCATATGTCTTGCCCACGCCCGCAGCGTAACCAAGGAAAATTTTCAGTTTACCCCGTTTTTCCCAGGCTTCTTCCCGCTGAATCTGGTTTAGAATTTGATCGGGATCAGGTCGCTTGTCCATAAAATACAGCTCGCGTTTCCTCTAGGAGTCAGCAGCCGCCAAAGTATCCAGCGCCAGGTTTAAGCGAAGAACATTCACCCGCGGCTCACCCAGCAGGCCTAGGGTTCGGCCTTCCGTGTACTCGCTTACCAGTTGGCGGACAACGGCCGTTTCCATCCCCCTCACCCTGGCCACACGCTCAACCTGGTATTCCGCCGCCGCCAGGCTGATGTGTGGATCCAGGCCACTGGCCGAAGCCGTGACCAGGTCCACCGGAATGGGTCGCGTGTTGGTGGGGTCGGCCGTTTCCAACGCCGCGATCCGGGCCGACACCCGTTCCGTCAGCGCTGGATTGCTGGGGGCAAGAGTGGAACCGGCCGAAGCGGCCGCATTGTAAGGATACGGCTGCGTCAGCGACGGCCGTCCCCAAAAGTAAGCCGGATCATCAAACGGCTGGCCAATGAGTTCTGAACCCAGAATGACGCCATCCTGCTCAACCAGGCTGCCGTTGGCCTGGTGGGGAAAAATGGTTTGGGCAACGGCCGTTACCAGCAGCGGATAAATCACCCCGGTCAGCAGGGTAAATCCGCCCAAAAATACCAGCACCGGCCGCAAATAGCGTAAAAATTGTCTCATGAGTTTCTCTCTTTTTTGGTAATCGGTAATCCGTTATCGGTAATCCGTTATCGGTAATCCGTTCACCGTTCACCGTTTACCTTCCCTAAACCAATCCCAAAGCCATCAGGACCAGGTCAATTAATTTAATGCCAACAAACGGAGCAATCAGCCCACCCAGGCCATAAATCAGCAGATTGTCGCGCAGGAGCCGGGCTGCGGGCAGCGGCCGGTAGGGCACCCCGCGCAGGGCCAGCGGCACCAGGGCAATGATCACCAGGGCGTTAAAAATCACCGCCGACAAAATGGCGCTTTGCGGCGTGGCCAGCCCCATGAAGTTCAAAGCGCCCAGGGCCGGGTAGGTGGCCGCAAAAGCCGCCGGGATAATGGCAAAATATTTGGCCACATCATTGGCCACGCTGAATGTCGTCAGCGCCCCACGGGTCATCAACAGCTGCTTGCCAATCTCCACAATTTCAATCAGCTTGGTCGGATCACTGTCCAGGTCTACCATGTTGGCCGCTTCGCGGGCGGGCTGCGTGCCGCTGTTCATAGCCACGGCGACATCGGCCTGGGCCAGGGCTGGCGCGTCATTGGTACCGTCGCCCGTCATGGCCACCAGCCGCCCTTCAGCCTGGTATTGGCGGATGAGTTTGAGCTTGGCTTCGGGCGTCGCTTCGGCCAAAAAGTCATCCACCCCCGCTTCCGCGGCGATGGCGGTGGCGGTCAGCGGATTGTCGCCGGTAATCATCACCGTTTTGATGCCCATCGCCCGCATCTGCCGGAAGCGCTCCTTCATGCCCGGTTTCACCACGTCCTTCAGATGCACCACGCCAACGGCCCGGCCGTTGCGGGCTACCGCCAGCGGGGTGCCACCGGTGCGGGCAATGGCTTCAACGGCCGTTTGCAGCGCCCCCGGTATCGTCCCCCCCTGTTCACGGACGTATTGCGCGATGGTGTCTGGCGCGCCCTTACGAATTGCGTCGCCGTTCAGGTTGATGCCGCTCATACGCGTTTGGGCCGTAAACGGGATAAACTCGGCAAGCTGGGTCGAGTGACCATTGGGCTTTAAGTTGAACTCCTTTTCGGCCAGGGCGACAATGCTGCGCCCTTCCGGCGTTTCATCGGCCAGCGAGGCGAGCTGTGTGAGCCGGGCCAGTTCCTGGGGACGCACGCCACCCACCGGCACAAATTCCACCGCCTGCCGGTTGCCCAGGGTAATCGTGCCCGTTTTGTCCAGCAGCAGCACATCGACATCCCCGGCTGCTTCCACCGCCCGGCCAGACATGGCCAGCACGTTACGCCGAATGAGCCGGTCCATGCCAGCAATGCCGATGGCATTGAGCAGCCCGCCAATGGTGGTGGGAATAAGGCAAACCAACAGCGCGACGAGAACGGTGACGGTAACGGCCGTTCCCTGCCCCGCCGCTCGCACGCTGTAAATCGAAAAGGGCAGCAGCGTGGCCACCACCACCAGGAAAACAATGGTGAACCCGGCCAGCAAAATCGTCAGGGCAATTTCGTTGGGCGTCTTTTGCCGCTTGGCCCCTTCCACCAGGCTGATCATCCGGTCCAGAAAGCCTTCACCGGGATTGCTGGTAATCTTTACCACCAGCCAATCGGAAATGACGCGGGTGCCGCCGGTCACCGCGCTGCGGTCGCCGCCCGATTCGCGAATGACCGGCGCGCTTTCGCCAGTGACGGCGCTTTCATCCACGGCGGCAATGCCCACCACCACCTCGCCATCGGACGGAATCAGATCGCCAGCTTCCACCAGAACCAGATCATCCTTGCGCAGCGCCGTTGAGGCCACCGTCTCTACCCGAGCATTTCGATCAGCGGCGGTCACTTTTTTGGCCGGGGTTTCGGTGCGGGTGCGGCGCAGCGCATCGGCCTGGGCTTTGCCGCGTCCCTCGGCCAGCGCTTCGGCAAAGTTGGCAAACAGCACGGTAAACCAGAGCCAGGCGGCAATGGTTCCGGTGAAGGCCGGGTTATCGCCAAGCCCCTCAATGCCAACGAGGGACAAGGCAAACAGCACGGTCAGCAGCAGGCTGCCAATTTCCACGACAAACATCACCGGATTGCGCACCAGATGGCGCGGATTCAATTTGCTAAACGCGTCGCCCAAGGCGCGGCGATACAGTTTTTGATTGTTGTTCATAAAAATTCACCTACAGCAGCAGCTGTTCGACGATAGGTCCGAGGGCCAACGCCGGTAAAAAGGCCAACGCGCCAACCAGCAGCACGATGGCAATCAGCCAGCCCACAAAAAGCAGCGAATCGGTGGGCAGTGTCCCGGCGCTGGCGAGCACAATTTGCTTACGCGCCAGCGACCCGGCAATGGCCAGCACGGGGATCATGAGCCAGTAGCGGGCGATGAGCATGGCCAGCGCACCGCTGATCGGGTAGAAGGGATGGCTGCCGTTGAGTCCGGCAAAGGCGCTGCCGT
>CAUJGI010000451.1 GCA_963169155.1 Chloroflexota bacterium | reverse complement strand
CGATTGACCAGGAAGATGGCTCCCTGCTGCGTGGCGGCATCATAGCTGGCAGAAACGTCCAGCGTAGGCACATCGCCGTAGGCCTGGGTGGCCACCGGCGGCGCTTTGACCAGCAGGTCCAGCGCTTCGCCACGGGCCAGGGTGCTGACCAGCTGGAAGACGTAAAATGACGGCTGCTTCAGCAGGCCGTCTGGGCGGGTGTGCAGCCAGGAGATGACGTTGACAATTTGGGCCACGCAGGCAATTTTCAGCACGTGGCTTTTGCGCAAAAAGACGTTTAGCCATTGGGCCACCACCAACGCATCTTCCAGATTGTAGATTTCTTCAGCCAGGTGCGGTGCTTCGCTCCAGTTGCCTTGCAGCGGATCACCTTTGTACCACACCTGCCACTCATCCCAGGAGAGAAATACGTCGTGTTTGCTGCGTAGTTTGGCCTTGACGTAGCGCAGGGTGCCCTCCAGCGTATCGACAAATTTTTCAAATTCGACGGCGCTGGCCAGGTAGCTGGAGGTGTCATTTTCCCGGTTGCCCGCGTAGTAGTGCATAGAGTGGTAGTCCACGTGCTCCCAGGCAAGCTCCAGGGCGATGCGGTCCCAATCCGGGTAGGTGGGCATTTTGTCGCCGGAGGAGCCGCAGAGCACGGTTTGGATGGTGGGGTCTTGCCACTTCATCATTTTGGCCGCTTCCCGGGCTTTATTGCCATAGGCCACCGCATCCAGATGACCGATTTGCCAGGGGCCGTCCATCTCGTTGCCTACGCACCAGTAGCGCACGTTGTGCGGCTGGCGGCAGCCGTGGCTGGCGCGCAGGTCAGACCAGTAGGTGCCGGACTCTATGTTGCAATACTCGACCAAATCCGCCGCGGTTTGGATGGTGCCGGTGCCCATGTTGACGGCCAGCATGGGGGCGGCGTTGATGGCCTGGCAAAAGTCCACAAATTCATTGGTGCCAAACTGGTTGGTTTCGATGGACTGCCAGGCGAGGTTGCGGAGAGACGGCCGTTCCGCCTTTGGTCCCACCCCATCCAGCCAGTTGTAGCCGCTTAAAAAGTTGCCGCCTGGATAGCGAATAACGGTGTACGCCTGGTCGCGCAGCGCCTGCAAAACATCCTGGCGCAGGCCGTTGGCATCGGCCAGGGGGGATTGGGGATCGTAGATGCCCTCGTAGACGCAGCGCCCCATGTGCTCCACAAAGCCGCCAAACAGCAGCGGGGAAATCGGGGCGATGGTGCGGTTAGTATCCAGAAAAATTTGGGCTTTGAAGGTGGTCATGCTGTCCTCCATTAGAGTTGTTCCTGATTAAAGAGATGAAGAATTTAGGACACAGATTCACACAGATAAACACAGATTTTTGTTCTTATCTGCGAAAATCTGTGTTTATCTGTGTCCCATTTCTTCCTAAATTTTATTGAGGAACAACTCTATTAAAAATGTAGGGCGATTTTGCAAATCGCCGCCCGATTTACCAAATCGGGCTACAAATTTCATCCGCGGGTGCGCTCGCACATGAAGCCTCGCTAGAAATGATCGTAAAAAAGCGGTGACGCCGAAATCACCGCTTTTTTACAAACCAAACACAAAACAAAGGAGGAGAACAATGTGTTAGGAGCGCGCCAGCCAATAGGCTGTGTGATTCCAGTTGAGTTCCTTTTTAAACTGCGAAACGGTACTGTTTTCGTCGATGAGCAGATATTCGATGCCCGCCATTTCGGCAAAATCTTCCATGAATTCAGGCGTCAGCGACAGGCTGAAGCCGGTGTGGTGTGCCCCACCGGCCAAAATCCAGGTGGCGGCAGCGACCTTCAGGTTGGGCTGGGGAATCCATAGCGCGCGGGCCACCGGTAGGTTGGGCAGCGGCTCATCGGTGGGAACAACCTCCACTTTGTTCACAATCAGGCGGAAGCGGGGACCGAGGTCGATAAGCGAGGCGTTGATAGCTGACCCGGTCTGCGAATCGAAGACGAGGCGCACGGGGTCTTCTTTGCCGCCAATGCCCAGCGGATGAATTTCCAGCGACGGCTTGCCGCTGGCGATGCTGGGGCAAATTTCCAGCATGTGGGCACCCAGCACCTTGTCGCCCGATGGGCTGAAGTGGTAGGTGTAATCCTCCATGAACGAGGTGCCCCCGGTCAGCCCGGCACTCATCACCTTCATGGCCCGGAGGAGAGCGGCCGTTTTCCAATCCCCCTCTGCGCCAAAGCCATAGCCATCGGCCATGAGGCGCTGGCTGGCCACGCCGGGCAGCTGCTTGAGGCCGTGTAAATCCTGGAAGGTGTCGGTGTACCCTTTGAAGCCACCTTCGGTCAAAAAGGCGCGAATGCCCAGCTCGATGCGGGCCGCGTCGTGCAGCGCCTGCCGCTGGCTGCCGCCACTTCGCAAGGTGGGGGCCAGGGTGTACTCGGTTTCGTAGACGGCGATGAGGTCGGTAACGGCCGTTTCCGTCACCCCATTGACGTAGGCCACCAAATCCCCCATGCCGTAGCCGTTCACCGAATAGCCAAACTGCTGCTGCGCAGAGACCTTGTTGCCTTCGGTCACGGCCACTTCGCGCATGTTGTCGCCAAAGCGGGCGAACTTCGCGCCCTGGGCATCGTGCCAGGCGGCGGCTACCCGCTGCCAGACGTTGAGCCGCTCCAGCACCTCGTCATCCTGCCAGTGCCCCACAACTATCTTACGCGCCAGCCGCATCCGCGCCCCGATGTAGCCAAACTCGCGACCACCGTGGGCGGTTTGGTTCAGGTTCATAAAATCCATGTCGATGGTGGGCCAGGGAATTGCGGCGTTGAACTGGGTATGAAACTGCACAAATGGCTTTTGCAAGGCTTGTAAGCCAGCAATCCACATTTTGGCCGGGGAAAAGGTGTGCATCCAGAAGATGAGGCCAATGCAGTTGGGCGCTGAATTGGCGGCCAGGCAAACGTTGGTCACTTCTTCTGGCGTGGTCACGATGGGTTTGTACACGACTTTGACGGGGAGCTTGCCGGAGTTATTGAGCGCGTCGGCGATGACGCCGCCGTTGACCCTGACTTGCTCCAGGGCTTCTGGCCCATACAAATGCTGGCTGCCAATGACAAACCAGGTTTCTAATGGCGAAAAAATATCGGTGTTCATTTTGTGTCCTTTGGGTTTGCCCTTTTTTAGCTTTGGATTTTGGTAAACGGGCAAACCTTGAGGGTTCGTTTCCTGATCGAAATATATTTGTGAACGAACCCTTAGTGTTAGCAAGTTGCAAGTTGCTCTAGCGTCGTTCACGTGCTACCTGCCACCTGCCACGTCTTACTTACTGCCCATAAACATTTTGGTAGCGATCGTACAGCTTGTCGATGTCGTGTTGGGCAATGGTGAGCGGCGTGCCCATGAGCAGGGATGCCCAGGCGATGGCCGCGTTGTCTTCGGTCATGACGGCCGCTTTGACTGCTTTTTCGGCCGTGGCCCCCACGGTAAAGACGCCGTGGCTTTGCAGCAGACAGGCCGGGCTGCGGCTGCCTTGCAGCGTTTCCACCACAATCTGGCCAATTTCCTGGCCGCCAATCAGGGCAAAACCGCCGCAGGGAATGTCGCCGCCAAATTCATCGCCCATGGCGGTGGTGATGCAGGGAATGGAACGGCCGTGTGTGGCAAACGCCGTGGCAAAGCGCGAATGGGTATGCACGATGCCGTTCACATCCGGCAAGTGACGGTAAATGTAGCAGTGTGACGCGGTGTCTGACGACGCTTTGAAATCCCCTTCCACAATCTCGCCGTTGAGGGTAACCACCACCATGTTTTCTGGACGCAGGTCTGGGAACTTGATGCCGCTGGGTTTGATCACCACCAGGTTACTTTCCGAGTCGCGGGCGCTGATGTTGCCGCTGGTCCAGGCCACCAGGTTGTTGCTGGGCAGTTCCGCGTGCAGATCACAGACGATTTGGCGCAGTTTTTCTAGCATGAGGTTCCTCGCTCTCCAGATTGGACCAATTTAAGAAAATTGGTCCAATCTTCCGTTAGTGTAGGGCAGTAACGGCCGTTTGCTCAATCACCAACCCCTTCTTGTACCGCTCCATAAACGTGGCAAAACCAGCCACGTCCACCGGGTCTGGCTCAACCGTCGAACCGCTTTCCCCGGCAAATACTTTGTCGGCCAGGTACGTTTCCAGCAGTTCGTTTTCGGCCCGATGGCGCATGTAGGCGGCCAGCAGGGCAATGCCCCAGGCACCGCCTTCGCCTGCCGTGTCCATCACCGACACCGGCACGTTCATGGCGGCGGCCATCATCTTCTGGCCCACACCCTTCGTTTTGAAGAAGCCGCCATGCCCCAAAACCTGGTCGATCTGCACCTTTTCTTGCTCAAACAAAATGTCCAGGCCAATTTTTAGCGCCCCCAGCGCCGAAAAGAGGTGCACGCGCATGAAGTTGGCCAGGGTGAAGTTGCTTTCCGGGGTGCGGACAAATAACGGCCGTCCCTCTGCCAGATGGGTTATGTGTTCACCCGAAAAATAGTTGTAAACCAGCAGCCCGCCGCCATCGGCGTCTCCGGTGAGCGCCTTTTGGTACAGCATTTCAAACAGCTGGGATTGGTCAACTGCCACTCCCAGCGCTTCGGTAAACTCACGGAACAGCCCCACCCAGGCGTTCAGGTCGGAGGTGCAGTTGTTGCTGTGCACCATCGC
>CAUJGI010000450.1 GCA_963169155.1 Chloroflexota bacterium | reverse complement strand
CCTGCCTGACCCCAACATTCTCTTTATGCCGCCTTCATAACTCCTAAACATCTTTGGCCTATCGTTTCCCACACAACCAACCCTGCCCGCGCCCACGCAGCGGCAGGGAAAAGCAAACTTGAACAGAACAGGAGATTTATCATGAAAAAACAAAAATTCCTGGTCCTGGTGACCATCCTATTGCTGTCGTGGCTGCTGGTTGGCTGCGGCACGACGAGCACAACTGACACCACTACCTCTGCCCAACAGGCAGTTTCGAATGTGACCGATACGGCCGTAACCACCACCACATCCACCACCGACACCAACCCCGACAGCGGTGCCGAATCCGTCGCCGCGGCCGCCGCCGCCAATGCCCCCGTCCACGAAGACGAAGCCGACTACGTCTGGGACAGCACCGCTGAAACGCAGATTGCCCTGAACGGCGACACGATTGCCGTCACCGGCCAGGGTGTGACAGTTGAAGGCAGCATCGCCACCATCACGGCGGCGGGCACCTACACCCTCAGCGGCACGCTGGCCGACGGGCAAATTGTCGTCGCTACCGAGGCTGAAGAGACGGTGCACCTGGTCCTGAACGGCGTCAACATCAGCAGTTCCACCAGCGCCGCCATCAACATTGCCAACGCCGAGGAAGTGGTCATCATGCTGGCCGACGGCAGCAGCAACTTCTTGTCCGACGCCACCACCTACGTTTTCCCCAGCACCGAAGAAGACGAGCCCAATGCCGCCCTCTTCAGCAAGGCCAATCTGACCATTTTTGGCAATGGCGCGCTCACGGTTACGGGCAACACCAACGACGGCATCGCCAGCAAAGATGGGCTGATCATTGCCAGCGGAACGATTGCAGTAACGGCCGTTGACGACGGCATTCGCGGCAAGGATTACCTGGTGGTCAAAAACGGCATACTCACCGTCAATGCGGGTGGCGACGGCCTCAAAGCCGACAACGAAGAAGACAGTACCCTCGGCTACATCAACATCGAGTCCGGCAGCTTCGACATCACCGCCGCAGGCGACGCCATCCAGGCCACGACGGACGTGCTGATCAGCGATGGCCAGTTTACCCTCACTACCGGTGGCGGCAGCACCAGCGTCGTCGCTGAGAGCAGTTCGGCCAAGGGGATCAAAGCGGCCGTTAATCTAAACATCGAAAATGGCACCTTTGTCATCAACTCAGCCGACGACGCGGTGCATTCCAATGCCAGCATCGTCATCAACAACGGCACTTTCACCGTAGCTTCCGGTGACGATGGCCTCCACGCCGACGCCACCCTGGAAATTAACAACGGCAGCCTCACCATCACCGAATCCTACGAAGGCATCGAAAGCGCCATCATCACCATCAATGGCGGCAACATTCACGTTGTTTCCAGCGATGATGGCATCAACGTGGCCGGCGGCAACGATGGCACAACGGCCAACGGTTTTGGCGGTGGTCCCGGCGGTGGCGGACGCCCCGGTCGCGGTCAGGACAGCTTCGCCGCCTCAGGCAACTACTTCCTCTACATCAACGGCGGTACGATTGTGGTCGACGCGGGCGGTGATGGGTTGGATGCCAACGGCTCCATCGTCATGACCGATGGCCTGGTGCTAGTCAACGGCCCCACCGAGCAGATGAACGGCGCACTGGACTACGATGGTGGCTTTGCCATCAGTGGCGGCACTTTCGTGGCTGTGGGCAGCGCGGGCATGGCCCAGGCACCAGACACGTCTTCCAGCCAAAACTCTCTGCTGTTAAGCCTGAACGGTACGCTGCCCGCCGGTTCGCTCATCCACATTCAAACGAGCAGCGGCGAAGATGTGTTGACCTTCGCCCCAACGAAGCAAATTCAGGCCATCGCCTTCTCCTCTGCCGAACTGGCGACGGGCGAAACCTATGAGGTTTACTACGGCGGTAGTTCCACGGGCACCGTCACAGACGGCTTGTATGAAGGTGGTGTCTACAGCGGCGGCACGCTGTTCACCAGTGTCACTCTGTCTGGCACAGTCACTCAGGTTGGGGGTGGTTTTAGATAGCGGTCGGTGTTCAAGGGTTAGTTGTTCGTGAAGCGTGAAACGTAATGAAATTCACGTTTCACGTTTCATGTCGTTCCTGCTCTCATCCTTATTACCAGCCCGCTTCGGCGGGCTTTTTTTGTTGGCGGGGATTGTGAATAAATTCCTAATGTTGACAGTGAACGGCCGTCTTCCTACGATCCCTGCATGATTTAGCCGAAGGCATCTGGTAGCTGTTTCACCTCATCCTTCAACCTATTTCCTCGATAAACAAAGGATTCCTCATTGGTTTTCCAGCAACGTCGTGAATTTAGGCGACGAAAGCTTTCAATCAAACTTGCCAAACGTACCGACACAAATCACCATCAGCAGTCCTTTTTGCGTTGAACGTGCTTGTGATTCGTTTCTGGTGCCTGGCGTTGAGGCCGGAGGTTAAGATGCGTAAATATTTTTTCCCCCTTTTTATGGCGATTGTGTTAGGAACGGCCGTGTTCAGCCTGTTCGATCGTGTGCGGGGCCAGGAGTCCGACGACGCCACTCCCCTGCGAGCTGAAACCGACGGTGGCAACATCCGAGAAATCACGGGTGCACCGGGCATTGATGCCCCCGAAGAGCCGAATATTGGCTTTATCGACTCCCCGTCCGCTACCTGCTACCAGCCGGACCCGGGTCGTGACTCCTGTTATGTCAACTGGTACTATCTGTCGGTCAATGCTTCGCCCAACTACATGATCACCATGACCGTGACGCTGAACGATATTGGTCCTGTTGCTCATACGCAAGGTTTTTTCCAGACCTCAATGTACGTGCCCTACAACATGCTGGGCGATGGCTTCCAGGTCGCTTGTGGCCCGCTAGGGGCAGGCGGTAACCCGACGCTGGGCAATGCCTACGGCTACACCATTCGTGCCCGAGACAGCGCTAACCTCGGCTCTGCCAACTACGGCACGGTTTATTGCCCGGCCTACAACCCATAACTGGAGGGCTTTGCCATGTTATCAAAACGGCTGCTTGCTCTGTTAAGCGCCCTCGGCCTGGCGGGAGCTTTCATCGTTATTCTGACCCAGTGGACGTTGGGATTGCCAACTTCTGCTGCGTCAGAAGTGGCCGCCGCGCCAACCTTCTCTCAGGCGGCTCAAGATGGCATTCGCGAGGTGGAATCACCCGATATTTCGTTTATCCAAAGCGATTCAGCAACCTGTTCGCGCCCCAATCCGGGCAGCGGCGTCTGCACCATCCAATGGAATAACTTGTACGTAACGGCCGCTTCCGGCTCCTACATCATCAGCATGACGGTGAGCATCGACAACCAGCTGCGCGCTTACCATGCCGGTTTTTTTCAATCCAATATTTACATCCCGAGCACCATGACCGCGGAGGGCTACCATGTGACCTGTGGCTATCCGCAAGGGGACGCTGGATTGGGCAATTCCTACAGCTACACCATTCGCGCCCGCGAGACATCCGGGCTTTCGGCGGCAAATTATGGCAGCATCACCTGCCCGGCCGATGTGGTGCGGGTCTACTTGCCGATGATTCGGAAGTAACAGCGGTCTCATTCCCACCATAAAGAGACGCAAGCATATGGCACAACAAACCGCCACCCCCGGCATTCTGTGGAAAATCCTCCAGTTTCCCGCCACCCGGATTTTTCTGGGCGCTTTTTGGATCATCTTTGCCGTGGTTGGCACACAGACAGTTTTTGCCTCTCTAATCGGCAGCAACAGCCTGCTGCTGCTGCTCGTGGGCATGGCAGTAACGATTGGAGTGGCGTTCTGGGCCTACTACACCTTTGTTCGCGCCATCGAAAAGCGCCCAGTGACCGAGCTAAGCACCACTGGGGCGCTGCGGGAATTGGGGCTGGGAGTGTTGGTAGGAACCGGCTTGTTTACGGCCGTTATCGCTCTGCTCTGGCTGCTGGGGTACTACACGGTCACGGGCAGCAACAGTCTGGCCAACGTCTGGCCCATGTTGACCCTGGCGGCAACAACGGCCGTTTTTGAAGAACTCCTGTTCCGCGGCATTCTCTTCCGCATCATCGAAGAGCCGCTGGGTACCTGGCTGGCCCTGGCCTTTTCTGCGCTGCTGTTTGGTATGCTGCATTTGGGCAACCCCAACGCCACGCTGTGGGCCGCCACGGCCATCGCCATTGAGGCGGGCATACTGCTGGCGGCGGGCTACATGTTCACCCGCCGCCTCTGGCTGGTGATTGGCATCCACTTTGCCTGGAACTTCGTCCAGGGCGGTATTTTTGGCGTGGCCGTCTCCGGCAACGAAGGCGCGGGAGTGCTGCAAAGCAGCCTCAGCGGTCCGGCGCTGCTCTCCGGCGGCGCGTTTGGCGCTGAGGGCTCCATCTTTGCCGTGATGTTTTGCCTGGCGGCAGGCATCACCTTTGTATGGCTGGCGTATCGGAAACGGCCGTTCACCACACCCATCTGGCGTCGTTAGCTAATCCTCTTCAAACAAATGCTCGCCGCGATGCAGCCGGGCGGCGATCTGGTAGGTCTGGCCCTGGGCGCGCACCGTGGGCGAATGGGCCGCCAGGTAGCGTGCCGCGGCAATGAGGGCGTGGCCACCTTCTTCTGCTTCCCGTAACAAGCCAAACAGATTAAAAGCCGCTTCCACACACTGGATGGTGTGGAAATCCCGATCCTCGCGCAGCAGCAGACTGCCCAACTGCGCCAGCAGGTCGTTGACCCCGCCACCGCTGCCCAGGAAGCGGGCGACCAGATCACCCACTTCGTTCACCTGCTGCTGCCGGTTTAGCAGTGCGGGAAACTGAGCCAGCACCTCATCCGGCTGGTTTACCTGCCCGTTGGCCGTGGGAATACGCGCCGCCGGGATGTTGAGAAAACGGGCGAGGTAGAGACTCATCGCCGCGTCAAACACGCCGCGCAGCAGCTCCACCGAGGGTGCACGCCGCAGCCCCTGCATGATGGCATTGGCAAAAGTAAAGGTGTGC
>CAUJGI010000449.1 GCA_963169155.1 Chloroflexota bacterium | reverse complement strand
AGGTGAATGGATGCGACACGTAGCTGTCGATACACATAAACGTTTGGCCGTTTAGGGCAAAAGTGGCATGCATCACGCTTCCTTCGGTGCCCATTTCGTCAGGGCCATACCGCGTTATGATGGTGATGGCCGAGTCGTTGAAGAGGGACATGTGAAAGTTCATGGCTTCTTCGGCCCGTCCCTCGAACATTAAAAAGGTAGTTATTTTTTGCATGTTTTTGTTCTCCTTGCTGTTTGGGTAAGCGTTTTCAGGCGTCACTATAAAGGTTCAGAACGCCTGTTCGCTAGTCGAAACATATCATCTTGCCGGTTTGGCGAGGCCCAAAGAATTATGCCGACGGACGAAAGGCAATTTCTTTATGGCTTGCTGCTTAAAAGCCAAATGAGCGCCCCGGCAAACCCTTACCGCTTTCCTGGCTTTTACAAAAAGCGTGGGGTAAGATGCTTTTGTCTAGAAGTAGGTGATGGGTGAGAAACGGCCGTTTTCCCATTTCTGTTTGGTTGAAAATAAATCTGGACAGAATAGAAAATCTGTTCTATAATGCTCCGCACCTTGCCCCAAAAAACTCGCTGATTTTTCACACTTTCTCAACAACATCCGGGCAACCAAAACGATAAACTAGCAAACTTTGCGCATTGGAGACAGAAGAAATGAAGGCTCAGACTGTTGAGCAATTGTTGACCTTGCTTGAGCACCCACAAGTTGACCTGATCAATGAGGTCCGCTTGCTCATCAAGCAGGCTGAACCTTCCTTGGTGGAAGGCGTGAAGTGGAATGCGCCCAGCTACGCGTTGGACGGCAACGACATCATGACGTTCAACTTTCGCAACTACGGATCAATCTCGCTGATTTTTCATACCGGCCCTAAAGGTAAGGACACCAAAACCGGCCAACGGCTTTTTGAAGATGCGTCTGGGCTGGTTGAGTGGGTGGCGGACAAACGGTTTGTGGTGAAGGTGGTGGACGGCCGTTTCCTCCAGGCGCACACCGCGGAAATCACCCAACTCATCCAAACCTGGTGCACCTACGCCGCCAACAATTTTGAACCGCTTGTCTGAAAAGGAACTATCTATGCCCAGCCCAACCAAGTGGCCCAAAGGCGTTGGCCAACCCGCGCAGCGCGCCCTGGCCGCTGCCAGAATTCATGACTTAGCTCAGCTCACCCAGTTCAGCGAAGCCGAGCTGCTGCAGCTGCACGGGATAGGACCCAAAGCCATCCGCCACCTGCGTGAAGCGCTGACCGAACAAGGGCTGGCTTTGGCACTCAACCCAACCCATAAGCCAAATGCTTAAATTATTTCTTTGTGGAACTTTGCGCCTTTGCAGATTGGCGCAAACTGCGCCCAGAGTTTAATCCGCGTTTATCCGCGGCCTATTTTCAAAGGAGAATTTATGTCAAGCAAAATTGACAGCGATTTGTTTAAAAAAGCTCTCTATCTACTTCTTGAAGAAACATTTGACAAGGTTCAGGGCATTTACCTGGACAAGGGCACCTCATTTTTCGAGACGCTGGCCACTATTTCGGCCGGAGAGGCGTCGATTCCGGTGGGTGGCCAATGCGCCACGCTGGCGGCCCAGGTGAAACACACCGCGTTTTATCTGAATGTGCTGGAGGAAAATGTGCGCACCCAGAAGTTTGAGCCGGTGGATTGGGGTGAAATTTGGCGGGAGGTAACGGCCGTTTCCCCCCAAGAATGGCAAGCTATCCAGGACGAGCTGCGCCAGAGCTATAACCGCATTAAGCAGCTCATTGCCAACCAGGCCGAGTGGCAAAACGAGCGGGAGATTGGTGGCGCCATTGGCATGATCGTGCACACCGCTTACCACCTGGGCGAAATTCGCCAGGCGCTATGTGTTTTGAAACCATAGGCCGGGGCAGCCCATTTTACGGCGAACCCGAAAACTAACAGATTAAAAACCCTACCCCGTAAATTCCTGACCGCTAACTTGGCACAACAGGGCAGCAAAGGAACGCTGATGACTGAGCAAGAAGACATTATCGTGGACATTCCGCAAAACCGGGTAAAGTTTTTTGGCACCACCGGGAAAATGCTGCTGCCTTCGGCAACGGCCGTTGCCGCCATTGTGGCCCAGATTCCCGCCGCCCAACTGATGACAACCGCCCAATTGCGTCAAAAGCTAACCAGGCAGTTCAATGTTCAGGGCACCTGTCCGATAACCACCCGCAAGGCCCTAAAATCGATTGCTCATGATGTCAGCAGCGCCGCCCCCTACTGGCGGATTGTCAGCCAAAATGGCGGCCTTATCGCTGGCTTTCCTGGCGGGGCTGCCGCTCAGGCGGCCCGCTTAGAAGCAGAAGGGTTTGCCATCGACGAAAGCAAATCCCCTAAAGTGAGGGATTTTAGGCTCAATCTGACTGTTATTGATTAAGGAGAAATGATGCCTCTTACCGATAGTCAAAGAACTTTTCTGGAAAATAATAGCGCTGCGGCCATGATCACCATCGCCAAGGATGGCATACCGCGCGCCGTGCGCGTGGGCGTGGCCCTGGTGGATGGCAAGCTGTGGAGCAGCGGCACCCAAGACCGCGTCCGCACCAATCGGCTGCGCCGCGATCCCCGCTGCACCCTGTTTGTTTTTGACAAGCAATATGCGTTTCTAACGCTGGAAACGACGGTTAACCTCCTCGATGGGCCTGATGCCCCAGAACTCAATTTGCGGCTCATGCGCCTGATGCAAAACAAACCAACCGGTCCACTCAACTGGTTTGGCCAGGAGCTGGATGCCGAAGCGTTCCTGCAAACGATGGTTGAACAAAAGCGTCTCGTGTACGAGTTTGAAATTGCACGCGCTTACGGCATGGCGTAGTACATGAAAACGACAAACTATTTCAACACCTTCATCGAAGTTGCCGAGGATTGTCCCGCCACTCACGGTGAAGTACCACCGGTGAAGGGCAGCAAATCAGTGGCCAACTTGCAGTTTGAAATGCTGCATGGTCATCCCTTCGAATACACGTCAGACGACGTTTTGTTTGCGGTTTTTGCCGAACGCAACCAGATTCCTGAAGAGGAGTTGGCCGAACAGCGCACGCTTTTTTTCGCCAAAGGGCAGCCCTGCTTTCGCGCTTCGCCGCTCACCAAGCGGTACGGTTGGGGTGTGCACAGCAATGACCAGGGCAAAATTGCTCTGTTTGGCGTAGAAACCGAAGCGTACCAGGACCTGGTAACCAACAACAGCATCATGAAGACAAAAGCAATGCGCGCTTCGCGGGCGTGACAAACGGAAAATTATGGAAAAGTTTACAACGATTGACGAATACATTGCCACCTTCCCAGCGGACGTTCAGGAAATTTTGCAAAAGGTAAGGGAGACAATTAAAACGGCCGTTCCCCAGGCCACCGAAGCGATCAGTTACGGTATGCCAACCTTCAAACTGGAGGGCAATATCGTTCACTTTGGCGCTTTCAAAACGCACCTGGGCTTCTACCCCGTTCCCTCTGGGCTGGAGGCGATCCAAGAGGAGCTGGCCCGATACAAAGTTGGCAAGGGCTCTGTGCAGTTTCCCTTTAACCAGCCAATACCCTACGAGCTGATTACCAAGATTGTTAACTTTAGGGTTACAGAAAATCTGGAAAATGCAGCGGCAAAAAAGAAAAAGAAGTAGCTAAATAAGGAGACATGTTATGAGTGGTGTTCGTGTATTAGTTGGCACGCGCAAAGGCGCATTTATTTTGACCTCCGATGAAAAGCGGCAGAATTGGGACGTCAGCGGCCCGCATTTTGCCGGGTGGGAGATTTACCATCTTAAAGGTTCTCCCGCCGACCCAGACCGGATATACGTTTCCCAATCTACTGGATGGTTTGGACAGATCATCCAGCGCTCCGATGACGGCGGCAAAACCTGGGTGCAGCCCGGTTCTAATCCAGACGAACCGACAATGACGCCAGAAGGATTCCCCATGGGTGAAAGTAACAAATTTGCCTATAACTCGTCGGACGAATCCGGCACACCACTGACAACGCACCAGTGGTACGACGGCACACAGCATCCTTGGGAGTTCAAACGCGTCTGGTATCTTGAGCCTTCACTCACAGATCCAGATACTGTCTATGCCGGGGTTGAAGATGCCGCCCTATTCCGCACCAGCGATGGTGGCAAAACTTGGCACGAACTTTCCGGCCTGCGCGAGGCGAAAGGGAATCTATGGCAGCCGGGAGCCGGGGGCATGTGCCTACATACCATCTTGCAGGACCCCATCAACCCCCAGCGCCTATACATCGCCATCTCCGCCGCCGGCGCATTCCGCACCGATGATGGCGGCGAAACGTGGCAGCCCATTAACCAGGGGCTGCGATCTCCTTTTGAACTGCCCGATGCCGACGCCGAAGTAGGCCACTGCGTCCACAACCTGGCTCTCCACCCCTCTCGCCCCGAGGTGCTGTTTATGCAAAAACATTGGGACGTTATGCGCAGCGATAACGCGGGGGACATGTGGCACGAAGTGAGCGGCAATCTGCCCAGCGATTTTGGTTTTCCCATCGCTGTGCATGCCCACGAGCCAGAAACAATTTATGTCGTCCCCATCAAAAGCGACTCGGAACATTACCCGCCCGAGGGTAAACTGCGTGTCTACCGCAGCCGGACCGGTGGAAACGAGTGGGAAGCGCTCACTAACGGGCTGCCGCAAAGCGATTGTTATGTCAATATCTTGCGCAGCGCGATGGCCGTAGACACCCTCGATTCGTGCGGCATTTACTTTGGCACCACGGGCGGGCAGGTGTACGTTTCCGCCGATTCTGGTGACAATTGGACAGCGATTGTGCGCGACTTGCCCGCTGTGCTTTCTGTCGAGGTGCAGACGCTGCCATGATTCGTGTTGTGCTGCCGTTTCATTTACGAAACCTGGCTAAAGAGAACAAAGAGGTGCAGTTGGCGATTGAAGGTCCCGTCACGCAGCGAGCCATTTTAGATGCCCTGGAAACGGCGTACCCTATGCTGCGCGGCACAATTCGCGACCATGTTACCAAGGAGCGCCGCGCGTTTATCCGCTTCTTTGCTGATGGTCAGGATTTGTCGCACGCGTCGCCGGATGCGCCGCTGCCAGACTCTATCGCCAGCGGCACGGAGCCGTTCCGCATCATCGGCGCGATGGCGGGCGGGTAAACTGTGTTGCCACAGAGGATACAGAGCGCATAGAGAAAAACTCGGCGTTCTCTGTGTCCTCTGCGGTTAAACAAAAATGCCAATGAATACGATTATTGCACTATTGCGCGGCATCAACGTAGGCGGGCACAACAAGCTGCCGATGAAAGAGTTGAAGGCGCTGCTGGAAGAAATGGGGCTGACGAACGTGCAAACTTATATCCAAAGCGGCAATGTGGTCTTCCAAAGTGAAGAAGCCGACCGGGCCAGATTGACTCAGAGGATCACCGTGGCTATCGCAGACAGTTTTGGTTTTGCGCCGCAGGTGTTTTTACTCGATCTAACGTCGCTGCAGGTCGCGATGGCGGCCAATCCCTTCCCGGAGGGTGAGGCAGAGCCGAAGTCGCTGCATCTCTTTTTTCTGGATGGCATTCCGACAGATTCTAACTTAGATGCATTAGAAGAAGTAAGGGCTGAGAATGAGCGTTTTGCGCTGATTGACCAGGTGTTTTACCTGCACGCGCCGGACGGAATCGGCCGTTCCAAGCTGGCTGAACGCGTTGGCCGAGGTTGGGATGTTTCGCTCACCGCCCGCAACTGGCGCACGGTGACTAAGATCTACGAGATGGCAGAGCAAATCTCTGCCCAAGGCTGAACAGGCAAAGGAATGAACTCTATGAACGAACCCCAGCCGTTGGTTAAGCTGTATGATGGGTGGGATGGCCACCAGACCAGTCTGGTGCGGGCCATTACGCCGCTTACCCGTGCGCAATTGCTTTGGCGGCCAGACGAGCAGATGAATTCTATAGGCGAGCTGGCGCGGCACATCAGTTTGGGCCGCTTAAACTGGTTTATGCGCATGGATGCACCGGGCAGTGCCGACCTGGCGGATCTGATCGATGTGTGGGAAGAGGATGGGGATGGCAATCGGCACATTGTTGAAAGTGCCATGAACATTACCGAAGAGGCTGAGGCGTTAGTACATTGGCTGGAAATTTCCTGGCAGATGATCGAAAGGACGCTGAACGGCTGGATGGTAGACGACCTGGGCCAAAGCTACCGGCACACCTGGAACGGGGACGTGTACGATGTGTCGCGCCAGTGGACCATCTGGCGCATTTTGAGCCACGACATTCATCACGGTGGCCAGATTGCCCTGATGCTGGGGATGCAGGGCATTGAGGCGTTTGAGCTGAGCGGGCTGTTTGGTCACATCACCTTGCCGCCCCTGGCCGATACCCCAGCTGGAGAACGAAAATGAGCCAAGAGCGTTTTGTAACGGCCGTTCAGCAAGCTGAAGGTATGAACGCCACCGGCATTCAGGTGCCGCCAGAGGTGGTTGCGGCTTTTGGCTCCGGGAAGCGGCCGAAAGTCAAGATCAGCCTGAACGGGTACCCTTACCGCAGCACGGTGGCGGCCTATGGCGATGTCTACATGCTGCCGCTGAGCCAGGAACACCGTTAAGCGGCCGGGGTGC
>CAUJGI010000448.1 GCA_963169155.1 Chloroflexota bacterium | reverse complement strand
TGCCGGAGAGCGAGCAGCTGGCGACACGCGGCTGGTAAGAGTAACAGGGTGAATGTAGCCGCGCTTTCTTAGCGCGCTGTTGGCAGCGCGGGAAGAATCCGCGGCTACGCAAACATTGTTATGGAAGTACGAAAACTGGACCCGACGCAAGACATGGTGGAGTGGCTGCGGCTGCGGCAGGGGTTGTTTGACGACAGCAGTGAAGCAGAGCATCGGCAGGAGATGGCCGAGATTTTGGCTGAGGAAGTGGGATGTGTGCTGGTGGCGGAACGGCCGTCCCCCAACCAACTCGCCGGTTATCTCTGTGTCGGTACGCGCAAGTACGCCGAAGGCTGCACCGCCTCCCCGGTAGCCTACCTGGAAGAGTGGTTTGTCGACGCCGACATGCGCCGCCACGGTGTGGGCCGGGCCCTCATCGCCGCCGCCGAAGCGTGGGCGCGGCAAAATGGCTACACCGAACTCGCCTCCGACACCACCATCGACAACGACGTTAGCCTGGCCAGCCACCTGGCCCTCGGCTTCACCGAAGTCGAACGACAAATCAACTTTATTAAGAAACTGGGTTAACCGGCATTTTCCCGGAAACTGGCTCAAGGAATCATACCTGGTTTGGATCAGTTCACGGGAAGATTAACGACAAAAAAACTATGAAAATTGGCGTTTTGGCGCTGCAGGGCGCTTTCATTGAACATATCAACATGCTAAAGTCGCTCGGCGTCGAAGCCATAGAAGTGCGCCTGCCGGAGCAGCTGGCCGACCTGGACGGGCTGATTATTCCTGGTGGCGAAAGTACCACCATTGGCAAGCTGGCGCGCCGCTTTGGGCTGATGGAACCGCTGCATGAATTTGCTGCTGAAAAACCGGTCTGGGGCACCTGCGCCGGGATGATTTTCCTGGCCAGGGAGATTACCAGCGGTACCGCCGGGCGCGATCAGCCGCTGCTGGGCATCATGGACATCGAAGTGGCGCGTAATGCGTTTGGGCGGCAGGTGGATTCGTTTGAGACGGATTTGGACGTGATGGTATTTGCCAATGGGGACAAACGGCCGTTTCCCGCCGTCTTCATTCGCGCCCCCAAGTTGATTGCGGCCAAAGGGGAGGCTCACGTCATTGCTGAACTGCCGGATGGTACGGCCGTGGCTGCCCAGCAAGGTCGCTGGCTCGTCACCTCCTTCCATCCTGAACTGACGGGCGACAGCCGCTTCCATCAATATTTCTTATCGCTTGTGGCGCAAGATCCGCGGCCAGAGCCGGAAAAATCTATCTCGTAATCAATTGAATAAGTTCTATTAGCCGCTACAATAGGGCGATGGACGACCCGTCACAAACCATCAGTGGCCCATTCGGCCGTTTTACCCGGCAGGCGAATGGGCTTATTTATTTCTATAAACAAGACGATCTGGCTATCGATACGTCTACGGCCCAAAATTTGCTCGACGTGATCCATGCGCTGGATGACTCTGGCGCAGCGCGTATCCTTGTGGTGCAAGGTCACGGGGTGGAGTACAGCTTCAACGCCCAGCGGCTTCTACTCAAAAATGACGTCATTGGCATGGTTGCCTACGTTATCCAGACCAGCACGCAGTATCTTACCGCTGAACTGCTGCAAGATATGGCCAAATCTTTCAAGTCTCAGATCAAGGTGGCAATATTTCAGGACATTGAGGCGGCAGAGGTATGGCTGCTGGAAGAGGGAAGTGAAAAGTAAAAAGTGATAAGTGAAAGTAAGGGCACTTTTCACTTATCACTTTTTACTGGTTTACAACTTTCTGGGTAGAACCACGGTAAACGTTGCCCCACCCAACTCGTTATTTTCGGCCCAGATACGGCCGTTGTGCTGCTGCACAATCCGCCGGGCAATAAACAACCCCAGCCCGGTGCCCTTCCCCGACTGTTTGGTGGTGAAAAACGGATCAAAAATGCGGTCCAGCAGGGCTGGCTCGATGCCGTTGCCGGTGTCGCGCACGGAAAAGGCGTACGCTTCCTGATGGGCGCCATTGCCGTTGCTGCCCGCCAGCGCCCGATCCTCAGGAATGCGCCAGGAGCAAATTTCAACAGTGCCGCCGTTGGGCAGCATAGCGTCGCGGGCGTTGATGAGCAGGTTGATGAGCACCTGGGTGAGGCGATTATGATCCAGCACGATGGTCTTGAGAGACTCATCCAACCGCTTCACAATCTGGATATTAAACTCGCCGCGGAACTGGTGCTGCACCAACACCAGGGCGTCTTCGATGATCATGTTGAGGTCGGTAACGGCCGTTTGCATCTCTTCGGCGTAGGAGTAGTTGCGCAGCACTTCCACGATGCGCGCTGAGCGCCAGGCGTTTTGCTCGATCATCTGCACGTAGCGCACCAGCTGTTCCATGCTCAGGTTGTTTTCTTCCACTTCATGCATCAGATTGCTGCACGTGGCGGCGATGATGCTGAGCGGGGTGTTCAGCTCGTGGGCCACGCTGGCGGTGAGAATGCCAATGCCTGCCAGTCGCTGGGTGTGCAGCAGCGCCTCGTTGATCTGTTCAATTTCGCCCCAATGGGTAAACGAAACCATCGTAGTGCTGGTGATGTGGTCAGAGACGGGGGTGATGGCCAGGTTGACGGTGACAGAACGGCCGTCTGGCTGGCGCAGCGTCGTTTGGTGGGGGGCACATTGGCCCAGGGGGTGCCCTTCGGCATCTAAATCGGCCCAGGTGCGGCCGATGAGCTGCCCGGCTTCCCAGCCTAAAATGCGTCCGGCGGCGGCATTGGCCGATGTTACAATGCCGTCATCGTCCAGCACCAGCACACCTGCCGACATGGTTTCCAGCAAGTGATCGTAAAACTCTCCGGTTGGTATGGTTTGGGTTATGACCATGAATCAATTCCTATCTTCATCCCAGAGACGTTTTTACCGGGCGCGCCAATCACAAGCCGTTTTCAACATTCAAATTTACTGGTTGTGATTTGCCAGGGTAAATGCCATACTTCCGATCGCCTTCATTGACGATTCTTCTGGCGTTACCCATTTCCCAAAGTGTGTCATTTTGGATGGCGAGTGGCAGCATTGTGCTGCGTTTATAGAATACGCTACCCCTCAGATCGCGTCCGTATGTGGGCCGTAAAATCACCGTGAAGTCGGCGTGAACGGAACAGACCACAACGCTGGCTGGCAGCGGGTTCTCTCTGGCAGTCATGCGGCCAATTAAATCGTTAGTACTTATCTCCTAGCCCGTTTGCCCTAGAGATTTACCAATAGGCTTCGGGTACTATGCAGGCAGCAGAGTAACTTTTTCTTAAACCGTAGCAGCGTTTGTGAGAGCGAAAAATGAAGAAGCAATTCCTCTGGAGCCTGGTTGGCTCCCTTTCCCTGATCGTGTTGTGGGCAGGTTATATTTTTTACGGAACAGCCGATGAGCCGGTCTTGGCGCTGCCCGGCGGGGTGTCGCTGGCAGAGTGTGCGCCGCTGCCTGCACCTGGCGGCACGATTGTGTCGGTGGATACGGTTGGGGAGCTGGAAACGGCCGTTAACACCGCCCCATCCAACACCACCATCCTCATCGCCGACGGAGTGTACAACCTGAATGGGGTTTACCTGCGCATCGACACGCCGAACGTGACGCTGCGCTC
>CAUJGI010000447.1 GCA_963169155.1 Chloroflexota bacterium | reverse complement strand
CCGTAGGGCAGATTTTTCGCCAGCTGATCGCCCAGCCCGCGCAGGCCCACAAACTCCAGCAGTTCGCGGGCGCGCGCCTCGGTGGCTTCCTCTTCGCGGCGCACGCTGGGCAGCCCCAGCAGCGCACCAATCCAGCTGGATTTCAGGTGCGGTTCTTGCCCCACCATGATGTTCTCCAGCACGGTCATGTTGTTGAACAGCCGAATGTTTTGGAAGGTGCGGGAAATACCCATTTGGGTAATTTCGTAGGATTCAAGGCCGATCAGCGAGGTGCCATTGAAATTAAGCTTACCTTCGTCAATCTGGTAAAAACCGGTGAGGCAGTTGAAGAAGGTGGTTTTACCCGCGCCGTTGGGGCCGATGATGCTGGCGATCATGCCGCGGGGCAGTTCATAGTCGAAGTGGTCGGTAGCCAGCAAGCCGCCGAATCGTTTTACCACCTGGTGTGCTTCTAGGATATTGTCGCTCATGTGATTCACCTATGGTTTGACCGATACGGGAACGGCCGTTTCGTCATCCCCATCACTTTTTATTTCTCGCCGATGGACTTCCGACGGCCACAATCCTTCCGGCCGCATCAGCATCATCCCAATCAGGGCAATGCCGTACAGCAGCAGGCGGAACTCGGCAAATTCGCTCAGCAGCTGGGGAATACCCACCAGGGCAAACGCCCCCACGATCACGCCGGGGATGCTGCCCAGGCCACCCACAATGATGAGGGCCAGCACGTTGATGGAGATGAGCAGTTCAAAGCTGGAGGGGAAGATGGAGCCGAGCTTGGCGGCAAAAATGGCCCCGGCCAGCCCACCAGACGCGGCACTAAGGGTAAAGGCCAGCACCTTGGCGTTGGTGGTGTTGATGCCCATCGCCGCCGCCACGTCTTCATCTTCACGAATAGCCATCCAGCGCCGCCCGGTGCGCGAATTGTTCAACCGCCGGGAAATAAACAGCATGAGCAGCGAGGCCAAAATGAACAGGTAATACAGCTGCGGCGGATTGCCAAAAACAATCTCACCGTTGCTGTTGGTGGCCAGAATGCCCAGCTCAAACCGCTGCAAAAAGTTGTTGATGGGATTCAGTACATACCCCAGCGTCTGGGACAGGAAGCCGCCAATTTGGGCCGCGGGAATCTGCAGGATGCCTTGCGCGCCGCCAATAACCGGTTTTAGGGCATCAGAGCGGGCCAGCACGCGGATGATTTCACCAAAGCCCAGCGTGGCGATGGCCAGGTAGTCGCCGCGCATTTTGAGCACGGGCAGCGCCAGGATAAAGCCGGTGAACATGGCGGCCAGCACGCAAATGGGCACGGCCAGCCAGAAAGACCAGGGATTGTCCAGCCCAAACTCGCTGGAGGAGGTGAGCAGGGCCATGATGTAGGCCCCCACGGCAAAGTTGGTGACGTAGCCCAAATCCAGCAGCCCGGCCAGACCGATGGCGATGTTCAGCCCCAGCCCCATCAGCACAAATCGGCCCACCTCATTGAAGATTTCGCTGAGGTAAACGCCCAGCAAGGAGGGCAGGATGAGTAAAAAGATCACCAGCAGCGAGATGCTGACGCGGCGGGAGCTTTTCTGTTGGCTGGGGGTGAGATTTTGGCGCAGGGTTTGGTAGCGGGTTTGCCCACCTTGCTGCCACCAGAAGAAAACGGCCGTTAACATCACAAACAGCACCACAAACGGTGCGGGCTGTAAACCGGTGCTGCCGAACAAACCACGCAAGGCATCCTGGCTCAGCCGGGGGCGCAAAATGCCAATCAGAATGTCCGACATCACCCCACTGCCAATGGTCCAGGCCAGGCTCATGGAAATCGGCCGTCGGAATCGATCTGGCAGCAAGGCATAGCCGACGCCAGCCATCCCGGCCACGCCAAACACCACCAGCAGCAGAATGCCGCCCGTTACCACACTCTGATTGTTCAGGGTTACCAGAGCGATCAGGTCTGGCTCGACATTGATAAATGAACTCCGAATGTCTTCCCAAACCAGCGTGAGCAAAATTAGTAAAAACGTGGGTACTGCAGCCAATACCCCGGCCAGCCCACCATGCAGCAGCTTGCTCACAATAGAATTCTGTTTCAAGGATGAGGCCGCCAGGTACCCGGCCAACACCGCCATGCCAAACAGCAGCAGATCGGCCAGCGTTACGAGGTCCGTCACGATAAAACGATTGTTAAACGATACCAGAATGCCAATCATGCCGAGGCTTAAGGTTACAATCCCGGCAACCAGACCAGTTTTCAGGGTTCCACGCAGTTCCTCGTTCATTACGCCTTCTTCTCCGCTAACCGTTCTCCAATAATGCCTTGCGGACGGAAAATCAGTACCAGTACCAGCATCGTAAAGGCAATCACGTCCTTGAGTTGATGCGAACCGGCCACGCCCAGCCCTTCAAGGAACAACGGCGGCCCAATTGCTTCGATGATTCCCAAAAACAAACCACCCAGAGCCGCGCCCGGAATACTGCCAATACCGCCCAGAACAGCGGCCGTAAATGCCTTGATTCCAGGGATGAAACCCATCACAAAATTCAGCTGACGAAAAACGATGGAATACAGCACCCCGGCCACCCCGGCCATAGATGCCCCCACAATAAACGTGATCGTGATTGTCCGGTTTACGTCGATGCCCATCAGCGTGGCGGCATCTTTGTTCTCGGCTACCGCCCGGATGGCCCGACCGGTTTTGGTGCGCTGCACAAACTGCTGCAAGCCAAACATCACCAAAAGCGATGTGATAATGACGGCAAAGTCCGCTTTTTGGAAGTCCAATCCCCAAAAGGCGATCTTACCATTAAACATAGCAAACTCGGGGAACGGCAGAAGGGACGAGCCAAACAGGCCGCGGAAGTAATACTGCCAGAAAAACGAGGCGCCAATTGCGGTAATAAGCGGTACCAAACGGGGGGCGTTGCGCAGCGGACGGTAAGCAATTCGCTCGGTTAACACCGCCACCAAAACTGAGGTTAAAACGGCGCTTACAAAAATGGCCAGCAGGCTTAGCAGGGGAAAGCGGTCTATGTAACCAGCGTTTTGCAGGGGGAGAGCTACCAATACCGTAGAAGTCATCGCGCCTGCCATAAAAAACTCGCCGTGGGCAAAGTTGATCATGAACAAAACGCCGTACACCATCGTGTAACCCAGGGCAATCAGCGCATACAAACTACCCTGAGACAAACCCGAAACGAAAAAATCTAACCAGTCTGAAACTGTATATTCATTGCCGACACCCAGGATAAACTTGCCAGTAACTCCCCACAGAACAACGCCAATGATGCCAATACGAAAAAGCCAGAGCACGAGGTCGATGTAGCTAAATCTTCGCAAGGTTGTGTCCTCTTCGCCAGAGCCTGTCCACCCGATACAGCGTGTCGCAGCTCAACTCACTTTATTAACAAACAGCCTGTGAAATGCTTCACAGGCTGTCAAGAATTCAAACGCTTTTATTTATAAATGATCGCCTAACGCAAAATTCGTTAGATTTAATGCAAACGGGACACACTTTTTAGAAAAGTGTGTCCCGAGGCTAATCATTTACTAGGGCTCGTAACTCCAGACCGAGGAGAAAGCGCCGTCTTGAACCTGGCTCACAGCAATTTTCGGGTCGGCGCAGTCACCATTTTCATCACAAGTGATGGTGCCGGTGATGCCTTCCATACCACTGGTGCTGCCCAGGGCATCCAGCAGCGCCTGACGGCCGATTAACATTGAGCCATCATCGCCAACCTGAGCTACAGATTCAATGGCGTTCAGCAGCATCATGGTAGCATCATAGGCATGGGCATGGAACGGAGCGGTCGGCTCGCTGCCGTAGTTCGCCTGGTAGGTCTCCAGGAAGGTGGCGTAAATGTCGTTGCCGAAGCCCAAATCTGGACCGGAAACGTACATGCCTTCAGCAGCGCCACCAGAGGCATCGACGAAGTCGGGGGACTGCACACCGTCGGCGGCGGCCAGCACAACACCTTCCAGACCATCAATTTCTTTGGCGGTCTTGGTGATCAGGGAGCCCAACGGAATGAAAACCGGGTAGTAGATGATTTCCGGGCCAGAAGCGGCAATGGAAGTCAACAGCGGTTCAACATTGGTTGCATCGGCGGCTTCCGCTTCGAAAGCTACCACTTCGCCACCCAACTCAATGAAGGAATCGCGGAAGACGGAGGCCAGACCTTCAGTGTAGGGGTCGCCATCATGGATGGCGGCGGCTTTGGTCAGGCCCAATTCGTTGAAAACGTACTCGGCCATCGCGCGACCCTGAACTTTATCGTTGTGGGCGGTGCGGAAGTAGCACGTTTGGCGGGATTCGGGGTCGGTGAGCACGGGCGCGGTGTTGGAGGGGGAGATCATGGCGATGCCCTCAGCACAAACGATCTGCGACATGGGTACACCAGCGCCGGAGCAGCTGGTGCCAATCACACCCACGATAGAGGGATTGGAGGCGATTTTCTGACCAGCGGTCTGACCACCTTCAGCACTACAGCCTTCATCTTCAGCTTGCAGTTCAACGGCGTGGCCAGCAACTTCGCCACGCTGTTCGATGGCGATTTCCACACCGTACTGGGAATCCAGGCCAAGGGATTCGTTGGGGCCGGTGATGACCAGGGCGGAGGCAATCAGAATGGGATCGCCAGCAGCAATTTCGACGCAGCCAATCGCGTCGTCACAGGTGAGTTCGGCGGCTGCTTCTTCGCTGGTATCAGCTTCTTCTGCATCGGTATCGGTTTCAGCAGCGGTGTCGGTGTCGCCAGTATCGGCTTCTGGCTCAGCGTCACCACTGCCGCCACAGGCTACCAGCGCCATGGCCAACAACAACATCAATAAGGTTAACCAACTTATACGTTTCATTTAATTCTCCTCCTTACGGAAAATTATGGGTTTGGTACCCGTTCACCAATGGGCGGTCAGTTTCTGTGAGAAGCTGATTCGCTTTCCTGATGAACAGTTACATAAACAACCTGTTGACTTAACGCAATTGTACTTGCGCTTAAAACGGAATAAGGCTGACAGGAACTGTCGTGGTTATTATTTTGAGCTGTTTGGTGGGCAACTATCACCTCCTCTTCCAGATTCAAGGGTGAAGTGCTCTTTTTCTCGGATTCAGTGGTTCAAAATTCTATTGACATTATGGATAGTTGTCAACTTTGCCTTTGTGGCGGACGGCTGCAGGCTGGGATGAAATTGTGGAGAAAGTGGAATACGGCCGTTAATCCAGCGAGGATGGCGTTTCAACAAACTCGCCCGTGCACATGAAAATCACGCGTTCGGCAATGTTGGTCGCCCGGTCACCAATGCGCTCCAGGCTGTGGCCGACCCAAAGCAAGAAGGTGGCGCGGCGTATGTAGTTGTCATCCTTCATTTCTTCAAGTGCTTCGCTGAACAACCTGCTGTACTGCCGATCCAACTTGTCATCCCGCTTGATCATGTTCAGGGCCAGTTGCGGGTCGTGTTTGATGTACGCCTCGATGCCCTGCTGCACCATCTCGCTGGCGCGGCGGGCCATTTTAGGCAGCTTGTGAAAGGTGTCAAATTGCTCTTCGGCTTCCAGGCGCTCTACCAGGCGGGCAATGCCCGCGGCATGGTCGCCAATGCGCTCCAGTTCCACAGCCAGGTGAATGGCGGCAATCACGGCGCGCAGGTCAGAGGCGGTGGGCGCCTGGGTGGCCAAAATGAGGAGCGCCTGTTGTTCAATGGCGTAACGCAGCTGGTTGAGGGCGTCATCGCTGGAAACAATGTTTTGCGCTTCGGCGAGATTGCGCGTTTGCAGCGCGTTCATCGCTTTTTCGATGCTTTCGGTGGCGGCGCTGGCCAGCCGGATGATGTTGTCTTTTAGCTGTTTGAGTTCCTGATCAAGAATTGTGCGGCTGGAAATAGCCATCGCTCACCTCATGTTTCGGGTAGTGAATGTAACAGGTTGGTTAAGTCATCAGGTGTGTGCCTGGTGGAGGGTGTACCGTGACCACAGGCGATCACCGTGGGCGACAGGTGGAGCAAACGGATGGCCGAGCGGCGTGCGGCCGTTTTATCGGCCGTAATGCGGGGTGGGGTGAGGTTGATACGGCCGTCCCGCGTATTCAGCGCATCCCCCACAAACAAGACCCCGGTAGCTGGGCTGAAAAACGAAAAATGGTCCAGGGTGTGCCCCGGCGTGGCCAACACCTGCAAGCCGCCCAAAAACGGCAGCGTGTCACCATCTTGAAAAATAGAAATCTTGTCCTGAGCCACTGCGCCATACTTCATAAACGTATCAATAATCCACTGCACAACCGGCGGCATGTGTTTGGGCGACTGGCCGCGGCTGATCAGCTGGGCAGCGTCTGCCCCGGCCCACACTTGGGCACCGGAGGCTGCCTGAAGGGCGGCCAGGCTGCCGACGTGATCCATGTCGGCATGAGTCACCAAAATGTGCGTCAGCTCGGTGGGGGCGTGGCCCAGCGTGTGTAAGAAGTCAAAAATAGCACTTTGCTTGCGCGGCATACCGGTATCAACCAGCACAATATTGGGCGGCTCGACCGCTACATACACATTGCTGCCGCCAGCATCTAGCCAGTGAACGTTTGACGCAATTTCCATTGCCAGATCTACTCTTCGTCGTCGGCCACCACCAGGGAGACTCGCTCGGCCTCGACCAGCAGATGGGTGGCCTTTTTGTCGAAGGCAGCCTGGATGGCCCGGAAATTTTCTTCGGGCATCGGTTTGGCCCGCTTTTGCTGGCGCAGATACCCTTTGACCTTGGTGTAGTGCATCGCCGGGATGGACGAATTTTTCAGGTCCAGCTCTTTGCTGCTCTTGTTGGTGAAGACAACCATCGCCCCAATCGGTACTTCCTCCACGGACGGCGCATTTTTGTTCAGGTAGCTGGCAATCGCTTCGACGCTCAGGGCCGCTTCACGGCTGGGGTTGCCAATGCGCTCCTGGCCAAACCAGCGGCGCAGCCCCAGGCCGGTCTGCTTCCATTTGTCGCCATCCACGGAAATGTTGCCCACGTGCTGTTTGGCCACAAACACAATGATACCGGTGGGAATCAGCAGCACGTGCTGGGTGGGGAGGAGGTAATGGTAGATACGGCCGTCTCGCGCCACTTTCTGCAACACCTCATCCAAAATCATATCTGCCCGGTTTTCTACCAGGTATTGTCGGCTTAAATAAATGCCCACCTGCGACAATGACCAACCGGTAAACAGCGCCAGCAGCTGGTACATAAACAGGTTTTGTGTGTTGGGCAAAAACACCAAAAATAACCCGGCCACCAGGGCCCCCATGCCCGCAAAACTGGTAACTTTGCCAATTTGTGCCAGGCGGGCAATTCGTTTATCGTCTCGTAAAATAACCATAATTTCCTTAACAAAATCAAAATAGAGGGATCGTTATCGTAGAGACGTTGCCTGCAACGTCTCTACGACATATTTTTATCATATTTGCCCAAAATCAGGCAGGCATTTTGCCCGCCCAGACCAAACGAATTAGACATGGCCACTGCCAGCGCCGCCTGACGCGGCCCATTGGTCACGTAATCCAGGTCGCACTCGGGATCGGGCGTCTCGTAATTCCAGGTGGGCGGAATGATCGCCTGGTTCAGGGCCAGAGCGCAAAAGATCGCTTCGATGGCCCCCGCGCCGCCCATGGCGTGGCCCAGCACCGACTTGCTGCTGCTGATGGGTAGTTCGTAGGCCCGCTCGCCAAAGACCGATTTCACGGCAAAGGTTTCGGCGGCGTCGTTGACCGGGGTGGAAGTGCCGTGGGCGTTAATGTAGCTGACGTCGTCGGGGTGCAGGCAGGCATCTTGCAGCGTCCACTGCATGGCGCGCACCGCGCCCGCCGCTTGCGGATCGGGCTGAGCCACGTGGTAGGCGTCGGAAGATGCGGCATACCCGCGCAGCTCGGCGTAGATGCGGGCCTTGCGGGCCAGGGCATGGTCCAGCCGCTCGATGATTAAAATGCCCGCGCCTTCGCTCAGCACAAAGCCGTCGCGAGCTTTGTCGAAGGGACGGCTGGCTTTTTCTGGTGTGTCGTTGAAGCTGGTGGAGAGGGCGCGCATCGCGCCAAACCCGGCAATCGCTGCTTCGTGAATCAACCCCTCCACGCCGCCGGTGATCATCATGTCGGCCCGGCCGCTGCGAATGTACTCCATCGCTTCGCCAACAGCCTGGGTGCCGGTGGCGCAAGCGGCCGTTACCGTGCTGATGGGTCCTAAGGCTCGGGCTAACAGACTGACGTGATGGCTGGGCATGTTGGGCAAAAAGCCGGTCATGGCAAACGGACTGACCCGGCTAAAGCCCTGGCTGCGCAAAATTTGCAGGTTCTCGTCGGCCACCTCAAAGCCGCCGACGCCGGTGCCTACCAATGTGCCGACGCGCTCGGCGTTAGGCACGGGTTCGGGCAGGCCGGCATCGGCCAGGGCCATGCGGGCGGCAGCTACGGCCAGTTGGGACGCACGTGACATGCGCCGGGCTTCCTTGAAGTCCATATACTTTTTGGCGACAAATTCTTTGACTTCGCCCGCGATGCGGCAGGGGAATTGGCTGGCGTCGAACTGGGTGATGGGGCCGATGCCGGAACTGCCGTTTAACAAACTATCCCAGCTCTCTTCCGTGGTGTGGCCCAGCGGGCTCATCACCCCCATGCCCGTAATGACGATCCGAGGCCGTCCCCGTGCGTCCAGAAAATGGTTATTCATCTTTACCTGTTTAATTTTGAGAAGCAGTGAGAAGTAAAAAGTGAAAAGTGATAAGTGAAAAAGTTAAACTTATTACTTTTCACTTTTTACTGATTACCGCTCACCGGCAATACCGGATGTAATGGCCGCCACGACCTGGTTTTCCACAATGCGGCGCGCCTGCCCGATGGCTTGTTTGATGGCATACGCATTGGAACGGCCGTGGGCAACAATGACAACCCCGTTCACTCCCAAGAGTGGCGCACCACCTACTTCATCCGGATTCAGATGCGCCCGCACCCGCTTAAACGCCGAGCGCGTCAGCAGCCCGCCCAAAATGGTGATGGGGTTGGCCATCAGCTCGTCGCGGATGATGCCGGACATGTAGCTGGCGATGGATTCGGCCGTTTTCATGATGAGGTTGCCGGTAAAGCCATCCGTTACCCCCACATCGGCCGCCCCCTGCATAAACTGCTTGGGCTCGATATTGCCCACGTAGTTCAGCCCGCTGGCAGCCATAAGCGGAATTGTTTCCTTGATCAGCTCGTTCCCCTTGCCTTCTTCCTCCCCGTTGGAAATAAGGGCCACGCGCGGATTTTCGATGTTTAACATGCGCTCCACGTACAGGCTGCCCATCAGGCCAAACTGCACCAGGTATTCCGGGCGGCAGTCGGCGTTGGCCCCGTTGTCGATGAGCATGGGGCGCTGTTTGGTAGGGAAGATAACGCCCAGCGCCGGGCGCAAGATGCCGGGGATACGCCCCAGCCCTACCTGGCGCAGCATGGCCACCGCCAGAATCGCCCCGGTGTTGCCCGCCGAGACAAACGCATCGGCCCGGCCCACTTTCACCAGCGACAGCCCCACGTGCATGGATGACTCTGGCTTGTTTTTGACAATTTGGGAAGGCTTGTCTTCCATGGAGATGGCCTGGTTGGCGTGCACCACTTCCAGCGCCAGGCCGCTGGTGTTTTGGCTGGCCAGTTCAGCCTCGATTTTGGCCTGATCCCCGACCAAAATAATGTGGTCGCCAAATTCGCGGGCGGCCTGCACGGCCCCGGCTACGTCCGGCCCCGGATGATCGTCACTTCCCATGGCATCAACAACAATTTTCATCGTACTCTTCTCGCTTGATTGAGGGTAGATGTTGGATTCTATCGGTGGCAAAAGGTTAAGTCAAACAGGGAAAACGGCCGTTTGACAAAACCAAACAATCGTTTATAATGCCGTCATATTGACGATCTTCGATATGAGAGATGTGATGACAGACTCGATTACCTTTGGCAAAGCGATTGCCGACGAAACCCGCCAAAAAATTATGAACCACCTCTGCTGCTGCTGGCTGTGCGTTAGCGATGTGGTGGATTTGTTGGGCGGCGTGTCGCAGCCGACGGTGTCGCATCACCTCGCTATCTTGCGTGAGGCCGGGCTGATGCACACCCGACGCGAAGGCAAACAAATCTTTTACTCCCTAAACCAGGATGCTGTGGCGGTTTGCTGCGGTCTCCTTATGCAAAATTTTGCACCTGAAGTCAGCCTCGACTCGGTCGTGGTGAAGTAAACAAAAGTTTTTATAAAGGGCTTTTTTTTGCCCAAACATATAGACGGTTATCAATGTGAGGTAAACATGACCAACAATACGATTTCAATTGATCAAATTCACCTGGCGGTACAGGAGCGGTACGGCCGTATCGCCTCCGGCTTTCAAACGGGCTGCTGTGCGGCTGACGCGGGGGCCGACTATGTGGAAGAATGCGGCTGCGGTGCTGAGCTGTACGATGTAGATGTGAGCCAGCTGCCCGCCGACGTCACCGGCCTGTCGCTGGGCTGCGGCGATCCCATCGCCATTGCCAGCCTGGAACC
>CAUJGI010000446.1 GCA_963169155.1 Chloroflexota bacterium | reverse complement strand
TTGGGCCATTTTCTAAAAAATGGCCCAATCTTTTTTTACCAGACGTTGACCTGCTTAAACTGCTCGGCAAACGCCACGCCGAGTTTTGCGCCGGGCGCGCGATCCAGCTCTTTCATCCATTCCAGATTGGCTTCGCCTTCGGGGAATTGGCTCACGTGGGCCAGGCTGGCGGCAATTTTTTGGGGGTAAACGGCCGTTACATCCACCAACACATCAGGATCACGATCGGTGCTAAACAAAAACACCCGCGCCAGGCAGCCCACTCCTGCGCCGACTTCGTTGAGCTGTTCCGGGTGGTACAGCGGCATTTTCGACGGCATGTAGGCGTCCAGCGCCGCTTGTCCGGCGGCGCGGTGGTCCGGGTGAATTTGCCCCGTCCAGTGCGGATCGAAGGTGAACAGCGTGTCCGCCTGGGTGAGGCGGTACAGGCGGGCTATCTCGGCGCGCAGGGTCAGGTCGGGCAGCAGTTCGCCGTCGTGGCGGCCCAGGTTGAAGGTTTGCTGGATGCCCAACAGCCGGGCAGCGGCTTCGGTTTCCTGCAGCCGTCTGGCGGCCAGGTCGGTGCGGTTCTGACTGGGGTCGCTGGTGCCGATGTCGCCCAGGGTGCAGTTGACGGAGAAGATGGCCACATCGCGCTGGGTCAGCTGGTAAACGGTGCCGCCGCACATCGTTTCCAGATCGTCCGGGTGTGCAGCCACAACGATGAGCCGTTTGGTGTCGGCAAAGGCGTCCAGGCTATGAGGATTTTGAGACATAGGAGTTCCTTTTGTTGTCTGAATCGCCCCTATGGGCTCATCCGTTTATAAATATGGAATTGACGGATGGGCTTTTAGGGTGCGTTGACGTACAAATGTCCAAAGTTAATTCTGAACGCACCCTATGGTAACGTGGCGCGGCACGGTTTACAACCGGGCGACGTAAACGGAAAAGGCCAGGGCAAACGCCCTGGCCTGATCAGCGGTTTCCCGTAGGAAAACGCCGTGAGAAGAGGGAAGCAGGTTTAGAGGGAGCGCCGTCGGCGACGCCCAGAGAGGAGGCCAAGAATAGCGCTAAACAGCGCGGAGCCAATGATCGACCAGACGATAGGGAAGGTTTCGCCGTCGATGGTGACCGGCAAAATTTCGGGCAGACCCAACTGCTGCGCCAGCCACATGCCCAATAACGCGCCAATAAAGCCCACAACGGCCGCAATCAGGCAGCCACCACGCGAAAAACCAGCTATCGCCTGGCCTATACTGCCGCAAATGGCGGCAATAATGATGAGAATAATCAGTCCGATTAATGACATAGAAGATGCCTCCTGAGGTTAGCTGTGGTGTAGAAAGGTGTATTCGGGCAGCTGGTCCGCTTCGGCGCGGGTGAGGGCAATTTGAATTTTGGCCTCGCTCAGGTAATCCACGTAGTAGCTAGAAAAGGTGTAGTTTTTGGGAAACAGCGTGCCCTGGGCAAAAACCAGGCTGCTGATGAGATAATCTTTGGCATCAACAATGACGTGGCTTAAACGGCCGATCTGACTTTCCAGGCATTCCACCATTGTCTCACCGTCCAAAATGAGGGCGGTGGGGCTAACACCGGTGCGCGCTTTTTTGGCAGGGGTGGCCAGGGCCGGAACGGCCGTTCCTGGCAGCGTAAAATATTCTACCTCACCCACGGCCTTGGGAGCGGGCCAGTCCGACTGGCCTTTTTTCAGCAAGGTTTCCTGGAATTCCGGGAAACTTTTGAGCTGGTCAACGGGAATGTTCAGGTTGATATTCTGACCAAAAGTGTCGCTCACGGCGGAAATCGGCAGCACCGTGGCCTGCTTAAACAGCAAGCCGTCTTCGACAATCAACTCGGTGATTTGCCACAGTTTGGGCGTGACCACAATTTTGGCCAGCTGGCCGCAATGTTTGCCATAAGCGAATACATTTTCACCAAACCTCAGCGCCAATTTGTGCATGTTAGCCTCCGCACGCCTCCCTAAAACTGGCCAAACAATAGCATAAAACCGACGGCCGCGGCGTGTATCCAGATACAAAAGCCGGATATACAAATCCGGTATCTGGCAATAAGCGGTGGGAAAATGGGACAGTGATGGTAAGCAAGGATGGGCACAAATTCCCCCTGTTTTTTATCAGCGCCCCATTTTTGCACTGAGGGGTGTAGGGGTTAAACGGCCGTTCCCCAGCCCACCTGCTTTTCCGGCCAGCTGACAATCGGCGGCTTTTGCAGGTGCAGCTTGCCGCCAATGTCCCGGCGGAACTGCGCTCCGGCAAAGCTGACTTTGTCCACAGCCTGGTACGCTCGTTTGAGGGCGCTGGGCAGGTCGTGGGCGGTGGCGGTGACCGCCAGCACCCGGCCGCGTGAGGTGACGAGACGGCCGTTGGCACACGCCGTGCCGTGATGGAACAGGTTCACATTGGGTAATGCCCTTGCCGCTTTGGTGCCGCTGATGGGCAGACCCACGGGAAACGTCTCGGCTGGATAGTTGGGTGAGGCCAGCATGACGGCTACCGCCGCGCCGTCGGCGATTTGCACGTGGGACGGGGTGAGCCGCCCTTCGCTGCAGGCCAGCATCGCTTCCACCAGGTCGCTTTCCAGCAGGGACATCAGCACTAGCGTTTCCGGGTTGCCAAAGCGGCAGTTGAACTCCAGCACCTGCACGTCCCTGTCGGTAAGCATCAGCCCGGCAAAAAGTACGCCGACGTAGGGATGGCCTTCGGCGGCCATGCCGTCAATCGTGGGCTGGATGATGGTTTGCATGACCTGGGCCACAAAGTTGGCGGGCAGGTCGGCTACCGGGGCGAAGGCGCCCATGCCGCCGGTGTTGGGGCCAGTGTCGCCGTCGAAAATGCGCTTGTGGTCGCGCACGGGGAAGAGGGGAACGGCCGTCTGGCCATCGCTCAGGGCAAACATGGACAGTTCCGGCCCGCTCAGCCGCTCTTCGATGATGACGGTTTGGGCAGCGGCGTCGCCCAGCAGCTTTTCAACCATGTAGCTGTGCAGCGCCGCCCGGGCCTCTGTTTTGCTGTCGCACACCGTCACGCCCAGCCCCATCTTGCCCAGCCCGCTGACTTTGACGACGAGACGGCCGTTGGGCAACCCAGCCACGTACTGCACCGCCTCATCATAATTCTGAAAGGTGGCGAAGGCGGGTGTGGGAATGTGGTGCCGCTGCATAAATTCTTTGGCAAACGCCTTGGAATATTCCAGCCGCGCGGCCGCCTGCCGCGGACCAAAGATGGCCAGCCCGGCGGCCTGGAAAGCATCCACCACGCCCAGTGCCAGGGGATCGTTGGTGCCCACCACGGTCAGGTCGATCTGGTTCTGCCGGGCAAAGGCGAGCAGCCCGGCCACATCTTCATCGCTGATGGGCACGTTGGTGGCGATTTCGGCCGTGCCGGCATTGCCGGGGGCGACAAAAATGCGGCCCACGCGCGGCGACTGGGCAATTTTCCAGGCCAGGGCGTGCTCACGGGCGCCATAACCTAAAACTAGAACTTTCAGCTTTTTGTGTTGCATCTTTCTGCTCCTTCGGAAAGTAGGCCGCGGATGAACGCGGATTAACGCGGATGAAATCTGGTATGGCAAATGTGTGGGTTTTCATTCATGGTGTTGAACTTGCGCTCATTTGTCTCCTTCAAAAGTTGTAGCCGAGGATTCCTATCCTCGTTTGGCGCGCTAAGAAAGCGCGGCTGCGTTGGCAAATAATGATGAGTTGTGGATACGTACGGCCGTATCGCTCTATGAAGTTTGATGATTCAAATGGTGAAAATGCAGGGAGTTGTCCCGTGATGCTTAAGTATACGGTTACCCCTGGGTGAACCATGTCACCCAAACGGGTACATCGGGGGGTGAACGGTGAACGGTGAACGGTTAACCGATTACAGATTACCGATTATTTCTCTCGTTCCACGCTCAGCGTGGAATGAAGAGCAGGGCGCTCCGCGCCCACGACGCGGAGCGTCGGAATCTGCATTCCAACGGAGACCGTTGGAACGAGAAACCAGTAAACCGATTACGGATTACGGATTACCGATTACCGCTCTGGCTAATCCAACAAATGTAAATCGCGGGCGCGGGCGACGGCCTGGGTGCGGTTGCTCACGTCCAGCTTGGCGTAGAGCCGCCGGGTTTGGGCCTTGATGGTGTTGAGGGAGAGCACCATCTCGTTGGCGATGGCGCGGTTGGTGCGGCCTGCGGCCAGGTGGCGCAGCACATCCAGCTCGCGCGGGCTGAGGGGCTGGATGGTGGGGTCGGGTTCCACGGCGTCCGGGTCGCAGTGGGTCAAAATGGTGCGGGCGTAGGCGGCGGTGACCGGGCGGCTGGCGGCCAGGTGCAGCAGGCGATGCAGCGCCGGGTCGGGGGTGTTCAGGAAGAGGCGGATGTAGCCGCCCGGTTCGGCCTGGGTGAGCGTTTGCTGGAAGGTGGGTACGGCCGTTTCCATCGCCCCCATCTTGGCCAGCACCAGCGCCCGCAAAAGCGACACGTTGATTCCAAAGCTCTTGCTCTTCCGCGCCAGGGCAAACTCGCCCAGGATTTCCAGCACCGGCAGCACCGGTTCGTACACCCGGTTGGCGATGTGGAATTTGGCCAGCAGCAAATAGGCGCCGGGCAGGTCGCAAATCTTCTCCGCCGCATCGCTGAGGGTAATGCCCAGCCCATCGGTCCACTGGCGCACCAGGCGCAGGTCGCCGCGCTGCAGGGCCAGGTCGGCGCGAAAAGCAGAGAGGGTGGTGGCTTGAATCTGCTGCTCCAGGGCGACGACCAGCGACTCGGCAGCGGGCCAATCGGCCAAAGTGAGCAGCAGTTGGGCCAGCGCCTCGCGGCTGTAGATGAGCATCTTGTGGTCGCCGCTGCGCGCGGCGCAGGCCA
>CAUJGI010000445.1 GCA_963169155.1 Chloroflexota bacterium | reverse complement strand
GGCATTGGCGTAGAGGGTGTGCTCTTTGAAGCGTTCGGCCTGAATCTGGCGCGCTTTTTCCACACGCTGCCGAATTTGTTCCGAGGGCTCACCGCGGCGTCCGCTGGTGAGCTTTTCATACTCCACGCGCGGCACTTCCACGTGCAGGTCAATTCGGTCCATCAGCGGGCCAGAAATGCGCTTTTGATACCTTGTTATCATTGCGTTGGAGCAGGAACAGGCGTGAGTTGGGTCGCCGTAGTAGCCACAGGGGCAGGGGTTTTGCGCGGCCACCAGCATAAAGTTGGCCGGATAGGTGACGGTGCCCGAGGCCCGCGAAATGGAGACTTCACGCGGGATGCCTTCCAGCGGCTGGCGCAGCACCTCGATGAGATTCTGGCCAAACTCAGGCAGCTCATCCAGGAACAAAACGCCGCGATGCGACAGGCTGATCTCACCAGGACGGGGCCAGGCGCCGCCACCCACCAGCCCAGCGTAGCTAATGGTGTGGTGCGGGGCGCGAAACGGCCGATTCCTAACCAGCGGCGTATCGGGCGGCAGCAGTCCGGCCACGCTGTAAATTTTAGTTACTTCCAGCGCCTCATCCACCGACATGCGCGGCAAAATGCTGGGCATCGACTTGGCCAGTAATGTTTTTCCAGCTCCGGGCGGCCCCGACATTAGAAGGTTATGCGATCCGGCGGCGGCGATTTCCATGGCCCTTTTTACATGTTCTTGGCCCATTATGTCTGCATAATCGGCGGCGTAGGTGGGGTCCTGGCGGAACTGAGTTTCCAGGTCAACCGCGTACGGGCTGAGCGGTTTGAGGCCGGTGAGGTGCCCCACCAGCTCGGCCAGGTTGCGGATGCCAAACACTTCGACATCGGGCAGCAGGGCGGCTTCTCCGGCATCATCGGCGGGCACAAAGACGCGGCTGAACCCTTGCTCGCGGGCCAGGGCGGTCATGGATAGGATACCCTTGGTGTGGCGCGCCGTGCCGTCCAGAGAAAGCTCGCCCAGGAAAAAGGCGTTGGCCAACTTCTCGGACCAGATTTGCTGGGAGGCGGCCAGGATGCCTACGGCGATTGGCAGGTCGTAGGCGGGGCCTTCTTTGCGCAGGTCGGCCGGGGCCAGGTTGACGGTGATGCGCCGCCCCGACGGAAAGGTGAAGCCGCTGTTTTTTAACGATGTTACACAATAATATGGCTCTGACGTTTAGTACAAACCTGTGTTTTGAATAAGTCCTAGTTTCAACGCCTTTCAAATAACGACCACACCTTCGCCAACAATTTCCACTAATTGCGGGATAATGTATCATCCATTAACGGGTGTTATTTGACAAGAGCCAGGTTAGTATGAAAACGGCCATTTCTTGGCGAGAAACGGCCGTTAGCTAGCATAAAGACATTTTGTGTAGGTACTTAAACGTCATCATTAACGAACTTTCATACAAAAGGCCGTGTCTGGTATAGAACTACGATTATTCTTTAAATTCGTATGATATTCTGATGGAAGTCATAAGCTGAGATTGAGGGGCACTACAAATTTCCTCCGATCCTTTTCTGTGTTGAGTCTGAGTTATTCTCATGACCATTTTCCCGGTCTCATATCACCCGCTGATTCGGCAAATATAGCTAGATGACGTTCCTCACCTTTTTCTCAGCAAAAACACACTATAACTTTTAAACTCCATCAGCTATTGTTTCCTTGCTTCTCCAGGTGTGTCAGCTAAACAAGATCGTCTCTTGCTCCCTTCTTTAATAAACGGCCGATCCTTTTTCTACCTGGATTCCCATTTCCAGTCAGGAGGGTTCTCATGCGTCTTTCTCCTCAACCGTACATGCGTCTGTTTGGATATCTTTTCCTTGCCCTATTTATTCTTCAGCTTCACTCCGTTTCACCCGCTTTTGCTCAACTTGATATTCCAACCGATGAAGAAGTAGAACCGGTTGAAGTTATTCCACCTGCGATGGCTTACCAGCCACCGGCAGACGCAGATGAAATGCGAGATTTTGCCCCTCCCGATGCCGAGGTAAAAACGTTGGCCGCCGACCTGGAAGTCAAAACCACTACACCATTCGACGCCTCTAAAAATAGCCTGGTTACAATCGGCGACGAAACCGTCGGGGTGTACGTTGAGGACAAGACCTTCAATGAAGCCGTTACTCTGGAATTTAAGCAAATCGGAATGTGTCAATAGAAATGAGACACCAAAATGGATAAATTAGTGAACAACTTCTCGCTCACCGGGCTGATGGATAAGTGGATAACTCTCCGTAAACTCCGAGTAACCCACTTATCCACAGCCCCTACGACGACTGCGCCTCCTTTTCCAGAGGCGGATTAATCCAAACGGCCGTCGGTAATCTCGGGGGAGTAGGCAACCCCTTCACAAAGCGCTCTGGATTCTTTTTATAGGCAGCCTGCAAAGTTACCTGCCGTTGCACCGTCAACTCGCTCGCCAACCCGTAATGCACCGTGGCCGGGGTCATCAACCCCAAACTGGTGTGCCGATGCTCATTGTTGTACCAGTGAATGAAAGGGTGAGCCCAGTTGCGCGCATCTTGCGGCGAGCCGAAACGGTCAGGATAATCAGGACGGTACTTCATCGTTTTGAACTGGGCCTCCGAAAATGGATTGTCATCAGAGGTATAGGGCCGGGAGTGGCTCTTGCCTACGCCCAGATCAGCCAGGAGTAAAGCCAGGGTCTTGCTGGTCATGGAACTGCCCCGGTCAGCATGGAGGATCAGCTGCGCTGGCTCAATGCCCTGTTTGGCGCAACTATCGGCCACCAATTGCCGGGCCAAAGTGGCCAGTTCTCTGCTGGCAATCATGTAACCGACCACATACCGGCTGAAGATATCCAGAATGCAGTACATATAATAGTAGACATGGGGCACTGGCCCCCGCAGCTTGGTGATATCCCAGGACCACACCTGGTTGGGTCCCGTCGCCAGCAGTTCTGGTTTTTGGTAAGCCGGATGCCGTTTCTGGTTACGCCGTTCCCGGACTTCCTCATTCGCTTTGAGTATCCGATACATCGTACTGACCGAGCAGAGATAGTGCCCTTCATCTAACAAAGTGCCGTACATTTGCCGTGGCGAGCTGTCCGCAAAACGTTCGCTGTTGAGCAGGTCCCGTACCGTGTCCTGCTCGGCCGGTGGCAAGGCCCGAGGTGGAGGTGGCGGCACGGGGCGTGGTTCCGTAACGGCCGGTCTAGCCTGTTGTTGCCGATAGTAGCTGCTGCGCGGATATGCCAGCTGGTCACACGCCTGTTTCGTGTTTGTTTTCTGCGCCAATTGGGTGACGGTTGCTCTCATTTCGCGCCGTCCTTCGGCTGTTCCAGGGTGATACCCAATATTTCCGAGAGTTTTTTTTGAGCCTCGATGATGAGTTCTGCCTGCTCCAGTTGCCGGGTTAATCGTTTGTTCTCATGGCGCAGTTGAATGTTTTCCGCTGCTTCTTCATTGGCTTTACGGCCGCGTTTCTGCGGCTTCAAACCAGCCATCTGGCCCGCTTCCCGTTGTCGTTGCCAGGTTGTCAGGTGAGAAGAGTACAGCCCTTCCCGTCTGAGCAAGGCACCAATTTGACCTGGTTGTTGGCGGCACTTGTCCGCTTCTTCGAGCACCCACAGTTTGTAGCTGGCTGTGTAGTTACGCCGTTTAGCCTTGGGCAAGACTTCTGGGTCGGGCCTATGGGCCTGACCTGTACCATTTTCGCTGATTTTGTCTGCCTGTTTTTGTGTCATGATGTTCCTCTTTGGCCTCGCATTCTACACTAAATTCGAGGCTTGGAGTGTCTCACTCTATATTGACACAATGGGAATCGAAATCCCCCAACCAACCATCGGGACAGTAGGGGAAGACCCAAAAGATACCGCTCCTCCCATTACGGCCACCAATACCATTTCAGATCCTCTGGATACGCAAGACCTTATTCGCTTTACGCTGGACATCGTTTCCACAGGCAAGGCAGAGGCTATTGCCACTTTCGACAAACCCGTGCGTCTTGTCGTGGATTTACGCTCCTTGTTTCCCAAAGAAATGAATCCGGTGCTGAGTAGTTACTTCCTGGCTTACCAGGATGAGAAAGACCCCACA
>CAUJGI010000444.1 GCA_963169155.1 Chloroflexota bacterium | reverse complement strand
CACCAGGATGCGGTCGGCCATGCTCACGGTGGAAAAGCGGTGCGAAATCAAGATAGTGGTCCGCCCGCGCGCCAGCTCGCGGAAGTTGGAAAAGATGCGAAACTCGGTGCGCGGGTCCAGGTTAGACGTCGGCTCGTCCAGGATGAGCAGCGCCGCGTCGCGGGCAAAGGCGCGGGCGATGGCAATCTTTTGCCACTGGCCGCCAGACAGGGTGTGCTGACCAAACATACGGCCGAGTAACGTCTCATATCCCTCAGGCATGTTTTCAATCATCTCGTGGGCATCCGCCAGGCGGGCAATTTCTTCAATGCGGGCCTGATTGTTGAGCAGCGTTTGCCAGTCGCCATAAGCAATGTTATGTGCGGCGGTGGCTTCGTAACGGCCGTACTGCTGGAACACAAACGACAGCTGCCGGTGCAAATAATCCGACGACAGCTGCCGCACGTCCACCCCATCCAACAACACCACCCCGGCGGTCGGATCGTAGAGGCGGGCGATGAGCTTTACCAGCGTTGTTTTGCCCGCGCCGTTGCGCCCCACAATGGCCACCGTCTCGCCGGGTTCAATGTGCAGGGAGATATTGTCCAGCACGGGAGTCTCGGTGCCCGGGTAGGCAAACGACACATTTTGCAGGGTCACTGCGCCCCGACAGATGGGCAATTCGACGCCGACGGCCGTTTCTGCTACCGTCGGCTCCAGCGCAAAAAATTCCTGCAAATTTGCAATATAGATAGTATGCTCCAGGGCATCGGTCGTGGCCATGATGGCGCTTTCCAACGCCTGCCGCAGCCGGGCCATCGCCCCACCATAAATGGCAATGTCGCCAATGGTCAGATCGCTGTTCACCACGCGCAGCGCCACCCGGGCAAAGGTCACGTAAAACCCCAGGGCAGCAATCGTCGCGTACAGCGAACTGCCCCACAAAATTTTCCGGTTGACCTTCAGGTTGTGATCGCGAAACTCAGCCATGAGCGCGCGGAACTGTTTTATGAGCAGCGGCGCTAACCGCAGCAGCTTCACCTCCGGCACATATTCGTGGCTTGTCAGGCGCAGCACAAAGTAGCGCGTCCAGCGCTGTTTGGTAATGCGGTTAAACTCCAACTCGTACCGCTCTTTGGCCAACCGCCACTGAAAAAAGAGGTAAGGCACAGCAATCGCCACCAGCACCACGATGATGAGCGGCTCAATGGCCGCCAAAATAATGACCAGCGAAATCATCTGCACAAGGTTGGCCCCAATCGCCAGCACCCGGCTGATAAACTGGGAAAAGCGCTGGGCAACCCCCTGCTGGGTGCGCTCCAGCATGTCCTGAAAGCGCACATCTTCAAAGTGGGTCATGTCCAGCCTGGCGGCATGGTCCAAGACATCACTGGTGATGTGCAGATTCAGCTCGTCGTGCAGCCGCCGGTTGAAATATTTCACCAGGAAGTCACCCAACGTCTCCAACAGCGTAATACCAAAGCTCAGCGACAGCCAGTAAAGAAGCTCGCTGGCGTCACCACCACCGCCGCGCACGATGTCGGAGGCGGCGTTAACCAGACCGCGCACGGCGTAGGCCAGGGCGGCGGGTGCCAGGGCATGCAGCAGGGTGATAACCGTCATGGCCGAGAGCAGCCTTTTGTGGATGCGCCAGGAAACGCCCCAGGCCCACCGCGCCGAGCGCAGCAGCAGCCTCACGTTGGTGGTTGATAATTTATCGCCTTCCGTTTCGATCAAAGATGACTCCTACAAAACAGGCCGCGGATTAACGCGGAAAAACGTGGATAAAAAGGGGAATTGCTTAAACGGCCGTCAATACCCCACGACCCGTTCGCCAATATGTAATTCCCAGCTGAATAAACTCGCCCCAGGCGCTCCAGGCGCGTGGCGGCCAGGAGGTGCGCAGCGCCCACAGCAGCCCGCGCGCCGCGCGGCCCCACTGCCGCCCCAGCAGCGCCTGGCCAAAATAGGTCAGGTACAGGCCAGTGACGAGATGTTTGTCAGACGGCCGTATCAAGCCACACGCTTGCGCCCGGTACCAAAACACCCGGATTTGCCACGTTTCCACCAAATGCGGCGCGTACACAATCGACCCCTTGGCCAGATGCACCACCTCAAGGGCCGATTTGTCCAGAAAGGCGTCCATCTCGTGGCCCGCGCCACAATCCTGATGCGGCAGAAAGGTGCGCCACACCTTCAGCCACCACTCTACCCACACCACCGCCGAACGAATGTGCCCGGCTTCTTCCAGGTGAAGCGCCCCGTGCACAATTTGCTGCACCTGATACAGGTTCCCCTGGTGCAGCACTTCCCAATGCGTCAGCCACCACTCCAGCATCCGTTCGATGGCCGCCCACGCGGCGGCATCCAGTTGCAGGGCGGTTTGCATGTGCGGGTACAGCGTGCGCAGATTGGTGATAGGCAGCCCTTCTTCACGGCCGTACGTGGCCAGCTGCACCAGCCAGGTTTGCGCCAGCACGGTGGGCGGATGCTCCTCGGCCGCCTGGGACAGCCGCAAATAGGGCACAATGTCGTCCGTGTAGCCAGTGCGGTACAGCTGCCACACCAGCCAGATGTTGGTGTACTGCTGGATCGCGGGCGCGAGCTCTTTTACCATCGGCGGCAGCGATTGATTGGCAAAAAAGTCGGCCATCACCCGGCTGAGGTCTTGGGCCTGCTGACGGCCGTTGCGTGTGACCCCCGCACCATGCTGCCGGTAATCTACCGTGATACGCTTCAACCAGCGCATGGGGCAGCCCGCCAGGCTCAGGCGCAGCAAAAAATCGGTATCCTCCGCCTGGCGCAAATCG
>CAUJGI010000443.1 GCA_963169155.1 Chloroflexota bacterium | reverse complement strand
GGCGCTCAACTGCACCATCAACCACCACAACATCTTCGCCCGCAAAAATTATTTTTACCCCGATCTGCCCAAAGGGTACCAGATCAGCCAGTACGAGCAGCCGCTGGGCGTCAACGGCTGGCTGGACGTCGAGCTGGAATCGGGCGAAACGAAGCGCATCGGCATTCGCCGCGTCCACATGGAAGAAGACACCGGCAAGCTCACCCACCAGGACGACGGCACTTCGCTGGTCGATTACAACCGGGCGGGCGTGCCCCTGCTGGAAATCGTCACCGAGCCAGACATTCGCTCCGGCGAGGAGGCGCGGGCCTACGCCATGAAGGTGCGGCAGATTTTGCGCTACCTGGGCGTCAACTCCGGCGACATGGAAAAAGGGGTCCTGCGCGTGGAGCCAAACATCTCCATTCGCCCGGTGGGCACTGCCAAATTTGGCACCCGTACCGAGCTAAAAAACCTGAACAGCTTCCGCGTTTTGGCCGATGGCACCGCGTTTGAGATTGCCCGGCAAACGGCCGTTCTCCAATCCGGCGGCACCGTCATCCAGGAAACACGCGGCTGGCACGAAGGGCGGCGCGAAACGTTCAGCCAGCGCACCAAGGAAGAGGCCGAAGATTACCGCTACTTCCCCGAGCCGGATCTGCCGCCGCTGCACCTGGACGACGCCTGGATCGAGGCAGTGCGCGCCAGCCTGCCGGAACTGCCCGATGCCAAAGTGGCCCGCTACAAAACCGCGTACGGTTTGTCCGAATACGATGCCCGCGTGTTGGCTGAGGAACGGGCGGTGGCGGAATGGTTTGATACGGCCGTCACCGCAGGCGGCACCCCAAAATCTCTCGCCAACTGGATGATCAACGACCTGTTCCGCCTGATGAACGAGGCCAGGCTGAGCATCGACCCCATCCAGGTGACGCCCGCCGCTCTGGTGGAACTGATTGGCCTGGTTGAAACGCAGACCATCAATAATAACACCGCCAAAGAGGTGTTGGCCGAGATGTTTGCCACGGGCACCGCTCCGGCCCAAGTTGTGGAGAGTAAGGGGCTGGCCCAAATTTCAGATGATGGGGCGATTACGGCCGTTATCACCCAAATCCTCAACGACAACCCTGACCAACTCACCCGCTATCTGGCTGGCGAAGACAAGCTGCGCGGCTGGTTTGTGGGGCAGGTGATGCGCCAGACGCAGGGTAAGGCCAATCCCGCCCTGGTAAACCAGCTGCTGGATGCCGCTTTAGCCGCCAAAAAGTAACGCCAGACCCTCGCCAAAAGTCATCAAAAACGAAAATAGCCTGAATAGGCTATTTTTATTTTTCTGGGTTCATTGTTAACTGCGGGTATGTGTTCTCGCGGTACTATTTTCCCACAAATTACAGGAGGTCATTACGCCTCCTTCACGCCGGAATATGATTTTTTTATGCTATGATAATTTGCATGTTCCTGGACTATGTTCGGAGTTGAGAAGATATCTGGCAGATGAACGGCCGTAACCCGTCAATTACAAAAAAAAGTTCTCAAGAAAAACAGCCAGACTTTTTGTGAGTTACTCCAGTAAAATCCAATTTGTAGGTGTCCAAAATCTTGCAGTCTATTGGTTTTTACAGGGCAAGTCCAAACAGCTTATAACATCATCAATTTCCCCGGGACACTGGACCCGACAATGAGAAGGTTGAGTGTAAGCCATTCACGACAAATAGTATTCTCCCAAAATTGTTCCCACAGGATACAAACCACGTAATGGCTTTATGCAATTGGCAGAAAGTTTTAAAAATAAATTAGCGTGGAATTTGCCAATTACTTGAAACACCAAAAAATAGGAGTACAGAATTATGACAAGGTTTAAGCAAGGGCGTTCCAACTTAGGCAGAAGTATGGTCTTATTGCTCATCATTCTCCTTGTAGCCCTGTCCATTAGCAGTTGTGGCGCAGAAGAAACCAAAACCTACCGGGTTGGTGTGTTAGCCGGCATCTCGTTTCTGGCCGACATAGAAGCCGGATTCAAAGATGGGATGGCTGAGCTTGGCTATGTGGAAGGTGAAAACATTGTTTACGATGTACAAACCACGGAGTTTGACATCCCCGCTTACCAATCTATTTTGCAGAAGTTTGTGGATGATGATGTTGACTTGATTGTTTCCTTTCCTACAGAAGCAACCATTGAAGCCAAAGCCATAACGGAAGGAACCGATATTCCGGTTGTATTTACCTTTGCCTTCATTGAGGGCATGGGAATTGTAGACACGATTCAAGAACCGGGTGGAAACGTAACGGGTGTGCGGTATCCTGGGGTAGACATTGCCCTGCTTCGTTATGAAATGCTGCGGGAAATCATGCCCGATGCCACTCGGATTGTGGTGCCTTATCAGGCGGGTTACCCGATTGTGCCGCCGCAGTTAGAAGCGTTGCACGCAGCCGCCGACGCCGATGGGGTTACCTTGCTGGAAGTGCCCGCCAGCAGTGCGGAGGAAGTTGCGGCTTTCTTACAGGAACAGGTGGTTTCCGGCGAACCAGGTTTTGACGTTATCCTGTTTTTGGTAGAGCCGCTGGCCACAGTACCGGAAGTTTTTCTGGCAGTGGCTGACTTCGGCAAAGAATACCAGATCCCCACGATGGGCATTTATTCTTCCACGGATGGGTATGCCTCAATTTTTGGGGTGAATGTGGATATCTATGGGGCTGGGCTTTCGGCGGCGCCGCTGGCGGATAAAGTTCTTCAGGGAACGGATCCGGCCACGCAGCCCGTTGTTTCGTCAGAGCCTTACATTGAAATTGATTACAGCGCCGCACAGGCAATGGGTTTGGAAATACCAGAAACCTTACTGGCCAAAGCAGATGAAATTTATCGTTAGTTAAAAGAGGGACGTGTCGGCTGAGGCCAGGCACGTCCCTCGACGCTTGTATGGGGTACACGCCCATACTGTGGCTGTCACCAGACTGGCATCGGCGTTGAGTGACCCCACACACGATTGGTTTTTGAGTTAACCCGACGGGTGAAACTATGAAAGAACGAATTTTAGAAATCCAGGCACAAATGAGGTTGGTAACGCTTTTTGCTATTACCTTTGTGGCTGTTACGGTGACACTTCTGCTCATCTCTGGAGCTTTCCAGATTATTTCCAACTATCAGGCACAGCGGGAAGTCATATTTGGACAACAACAGCTGGTTGCTCAAGAAGCGGCCGCTGATGTGAGTGACTTCATTGAGGACAAGTTTAACGTGCTGGAAACGGCCGTTACCCTGGAAAATGTAGCGGCCGTGCCTCAGGCAGACCAAGAGCGGATTTTGGGTAACGCCTTGGGTTTCCAGCCGGCCTTCCGACAGTTGGCTTTGTATGATGCCAGCGGAACGCTTCTCACCCATAGTTCACGTCTGGTGGCCTCGCGCTCGCAGAGGTTTATTGACGAGACGGCAGACCTCACTTCGCAAATTGACCCAGATGAACGATACATCAGCTCTGTGTCGATTGATGCAGATAGCAGCGAACCGTTTATTGTGGTTGCCGTTCCCATTTTGGACGTGTTTGGCGATTTTCAGGGACTGCTGGCCGCAGAAATCAACCTGAAGTTTATGTGGGATTTAATGGATCAGCTTGATGTGGGCGAAACCGGGTATGCTTACGTGGTCGATCGGCAGGGCAAACTGTTGGCTTTTGTCGATACCGCCCGCGTGTTAAGAGGTGAAAACGTTAGCCAGCTGGTAGAAGTTGGCGAATTTATTGAGGGTGCAGATGTAGACACAGACGGTGCGTATGTAGGCCCTGGTATTTTGGATGAAAATACATTGCAAACCTTTGCCGGGCTGGGCGCTCCAGACTGGGCCGTCGTCACAGAGGTTCCCACCCGTGAAGCGTTTCAGAGCGTTGTTCAGGCCATTATCAGATCGGCCATAGCTATTTTGGGTTCCGCCATTTTGGCTGGCGCGGCCGGTATTGCCCTCTCTCGCTGGTTGACTGGCCCCATTACGATCCTGACGGAAACGGCCGCTCAGGTGACGGAAGGGAATCTGGACCTAAGAGCCAAAGTTGAAGGTAACGTGGAAGTAAACCAGCTGGCCAGCGCCTTCAACAATATGACTGCGCAGCTGCAAGAATTTATCGGTTCTTTGGAACAGCGCGTGGCCGAACGAACCCGCGCTTTGGAGATTAGCGGCAGCGTCAGCCGCCAGCTTTCTAACATTTTGGAACGGCAAGCCCTGGTAACGGCCGTGGTGGAATTAGTAAAAGAAGCGTTTGATTATTACCATGCCCACATCTACCTGTTCGACGACACAGGTGAAAATCTGGTTATGGTGGGTGGTACTGGCCAGGCTGGACAGCAAATGCTGGCCAACCACCACCAAATTCCAGCCGGTCGAGGTTTGGTGGGGCGTGCCGGTCAATCAGGCCGGGCCGTGTGGGTGCCTGATACAGCTCAAGATGCAGCCTGGCTGCCGAATCCCCTACTGCCCGATACCAGGGCAGAGGCAGCGGTACCGATCATCACGGGTGGCCAGATTTTGGGTGTGCTCGATGTGCAGCAGAACATCACGGGTGGCTTAACGCAGGCAGACGTGGATTTGTTGGAAGCCATTGCCAGCCAGGTAGCGGTGGGTTTGCGCAATGCCAGCTTGTATGAAGCGGCCCAACAACAAGCCGCCCGAGAAGTGATGTTGAACGAAATCAATCAAAAAATTCTAAAAACCACAGACGTTGATGAAGCGCTGCAGGTGGCCATACGGGAAATTGGCCGGGCCTTAAATGCCTCGCAAACGATTGTCCGTTTTAAGCAGGAAGGTGAATCAGACAATCACCAGGCAGGGCGGAATGTTCAGGTGAATGGCGTTCATGGACAACGGCGGTTCTAAATATGAAACCTTTAGGTATTTTTTCTTGGATCAATCGGCGTAGTTATTCACAGAAATTTGTGGCCATTGGCGTGCTTTTTGCTCTGGCGCTGACAGGTTTTTATCCCATGGCCCGCGATCAACTGCTGCGCCGGGAGCAATATGGCGTTCAAGAGCTTCAGGGTACGCTGTATATACGGCCGTTGCAACAGCTTCTGGTAGATGTCACCACCTATCACTTGCTGGGGGTTCAGGCGGCCAACGGGCAAAACGTCCCAGAGCAGCTGCGCCTTCGCGAAACGGCCGTAGAAGCCAGCCTCGCCGAAGTAAATGAATGGCACACCCTGTATGCCGAGTCACTGCTGCTGGAAGATGAGCTGGCAAACATTGAAGCATCCTGGCTGGCGCTTCAGTCCGCTGTCCAGCTAGGTGAAACCGAGGATTTTGAAGAACCCTACAACCAGATGAACGAGCAGCTCCTCCAACTCATAAGCCGCGTGGGTGATACATCCTTCCTTATTCTTGATCCTGATTTGGACACTTACTATATGATGGACGCCGTCTTGCTGAAGCTGCCAGAGCTGCAGGGCTTACTGAACGTGGTGGCTGATTATATTTTCCATGCCGACCTTGAAAATGAAATATCGGATGCGGATCGGCTGCAATTGGTTGCGCTGAGTAACCAGATTCAATCTATCCTGGATGAACTGCAAAGAGGCATGGAAACGAGCTGGGAAAATGATGCCACTGGCGAGATGCGCCCCCTGACCGAGCCCCCCCTGCAAGCGTTAAACGAACAGATTGAAAACTATTTAGCGCTTGTTGATGAACAAATCATATCGGCCGACCCGATTGCGCCGCGGTCTGATCTGTACCGGATGAAGAGTGAGGTTGATGATCAGCTGATTACTTACTACGATGGCACCTCCACGGCGCTTGAATTGGGTATTAACAATCGTATCGAGCGGTATGGCAACCGGCTCGTCTACGCCGGTGTCATTGCGGCCGCTGCCCTTGCGGCAGCCATGGCAGTTGGCTTGATTCAATTCCGCAACATTAGCCGCCCGCTGCGCGAATTAACCATTGCCGCCGAAAAATTAGGTGCCGGTGAACTCTCGGCCCGGGCGAACGTTCAGGGTGAAGATGAAGCAAGCCGCGTGGGGCTGGTTTTTAATCGCATGGCCGCCGACCTTCAATTGACCCAGCAGCAGATCAGAGAGCAGCTAGATGCGTTGTCTAAACTGACTAAATCGCTTGAGGCCAGCGCCAGCATTAGCCGCCAGCTTGCTTCTACGTTGGAAACAGAGAAGTTGATTGGTGAAACGATTGGTCAGATTCAGGCCCTGTTTAATTACAATTACGTTCAGTTTTATTTGTTAGATGAAGCGGGTGAAAAACTGGTATTGGCCGGTGGTACGGGTCAAGCAGGACAAGAACTTTTTGCCCGAGGCCATTCCATTGCTATCGCAAAAGGGTTGGTAGGTCAGGCAGCGGCAACCAATGTACCGGTTTTGGTAGGAGATGTTGCGCAAGTGGATGTCTGGGTGGCTAACCCCTTGCTGCCCAACACGCAAGCGGAATTAGCCGTGCCTGTTTCGGTAGGTGATACGGTTTTTGGCGTTTTGGACGTGCAGGAAAACCGTAAAGATGCGTTCTCTGAGGAAGATGTGGCTTTGCTGCAATCAGTAGCCACAGCGGCAGCACTCTCACTGCAAAATGCCCGTCTTTATGAACAGGCTCAACATAGCGCCAGGCATGAGGCGGTGTTGAACCAAATTAACCAAGAGGTGCTGGCGGCACCCAATATGGAGCGCGTGTTGCAAGTAGCGGCCAAGGGTTTGGGTAGTTCTCTAAATGTTCGACGGGCAACGGTACAGTTATCGCGCCGGGCGGGTAACGGCCGTTTCCAGGAGAAGAACTGATGTTAGCAAAAATAAGACGATTTCTTGCGCCACCACAATTCCCTGAAGACGATGATAAAGCGCGGGTCGCGAACCTGCTCAATACGCTGCTTTGGCTGTTCGCCACCGTTTTTGTGGTGCTCACGGTTGTTATGCTGGTCGCTCAGGATGACCTCTTAGCCAAAGTTGTCTTCTCTATTGTGCCCTTAATTAGTGCAATACCTTTGGTTATTTTGAAGAAGCGGTATGTTCAGGCAGCGGGCTGGGTAACGGTTTCCCTCTTTTTCCTGCTCACCATTGCATCGGGTTTTTTGGTTTCTGGCCTCAACATGTCCATTGCTACCTCTCTGATGAGCACACTCGTGTTGACTGGATTGGTGCTTGGTCGCAATGTTGTTAACTTTTTCTTCCTGGCCACACTCATTTTGGGCGGTATCATGCTGCAAATGGAGTCTACGGTCCAATTTGCAGAATCCGACCCGGTAACCAACGTATCGTCCCTTATATCCAACTTAATTATTTTGGGTGTGACCCTAAACCTGACCTTGCGCGATCTACACAATGCTACTAAGCGCATGCGCCGCAGTAATGATGAACTGCTGGAAATTCGTGAAGGTTTGGAAAAAACAGTGGCTGAACGGACCCGCGACCTGGAGTTGGCGGCTGATGTCGGGCGCAGCATGTCGCAAATTCGGGAGCTGGATGTGTTGCTGCAGGATGCGGTGAATACTATTCAGAAACGGTTTGGTCTTTATTACGCGCAGGTTTACCTGACAGACCGGCGGCAAAAAACGTTGTCGCTCAAGGCGGGCACCGGTATCGTGGGGCGGCAGCTGGTGCGGCGCGGGCATGTCCTTTCTGTGGGGCCAGGTTCCATTAACGGTACGGCGGCGGCGGAAAAACGGGCGATTGTTGTGTCCAATACGGCCGCTTCTGCCCTCTTTAAGCCGAACTCATTGCTGCCCTATACACGCTCAGAAATGGCTGTACCGCTCATCCTGGCGGACCGGGTGCTGGGCGTGCTCAACCTGCAAAGTGATGTGAAGGAAGGTTTAACCTCGCAAAACATCTTTGCTTTTGAAACATTAGCCGGTCAGCTGGCCGTGGCGATTGAAAATGCGAACCTGTTCACTGAAACGCTAGAAGCCCGCGCCCAGGTAGAAGAGTATGTCGGTCTGATGGTTCGTGAAGGGTGGGACAGTTACCAGGACGGTATTGTGCAGCCAGAACTGCTCGGTTTTACATTTGAAGGTGACGCTTTGCAGCGTATGACGCAGCCCAAAGCAGCGCCAGCTCTGGGCGTCAACCGGCTGGATGTGCCCATTGTGATTGCCAACGAAACGATTGGCACAATTCAGCTGGAAGCTGAAATTGGGCATGTTTGGACAGAAGAAGAAAGAGAAATGGCAACGGCCGTTGCCCAGCAAGTCGGGCAGCAAGCCGAGAACCTGCGCCTTTTGGCCGAGACGCACCAATACCGTGCCGAGGCAGAGCAGTTTGCTCGCCGCCTCAGTGGTGAAGCCTGGCGTCATTTTGTTGAAGAACGCGGCGAATCAGGACGAGGCTTCATTTATGCTCTGAACGAAATTCATCCATTGTCGGCAGAAACCTGGCCCGATTTGCCTGCGGCAGAAGTTATCCAACAGCCATTGCAGGTGCAAAATGAAACCGTTGGCGAAGTTATCGTCGTCGGGGCCCAAAATTTGGGTGTAGAAGGATTGGTTACGGCCGTTTCTCATCAGCTCAGTGCCCACATCGAAAACCTGCGCCTGGCCAGGCAGACAGAAAGCGCGCTGGCTCAAACAGGTATCCTCTACCGTATTGGTCGTGACCTGAACTCGGCGAATAATGTGGAAGAAATTTTGTTAGCCGCGGTGCGCCCGGTAATGTCCGCGGGGGTGGCGGAAGCGACCCTGATGTTTGTGGAATTGGATCAAGATAATCAGCCTGAGACGTTAGAACTGCTGGCTGATTGGCACTACGAAGGCCATCCATCTTACCAGGTGGGGACTCGCTTCCCGGTGAAGCAGTTCCCCTTTGCCAGCCTATTCCTCGGAGATATCGATTCGCCGCAGCTGCTCAGTGATGTACTCAGCGATCCACGTGTGGATGATTTTACCCGGCAGGTGATGACCCATGCAGGCATTCGGGCCATTACGGTGATTCCCCTGACGGTAGCCCAGCATTGGGTCGGCATTATCACATGCAGCTGGCCTGCTGTGCACTCCTTTAGCCAGCAGGAAAGGGAAATTTTTGATGCGCTCATAAACATGGCCGCGCCGTCGGTACAAAGTCAGCGTCTGTTTATGAAAACGAAGAGCCAGGCGGATAAAGAGCGTCTCATCAACATTGTTAACCAGCGAATTCAGGGAACAGTTACGGTGGATAGTGCTTTGCAAACGGCCGTAAAAGAGCTCGGTAAAGCGTTGCAAACTACGGCCCAGGTGAAGCTAACCACCGCCGCCAAGCAAGAAACCCATCAGCAAGAATCAGTGGCTGCTGATTGACCGGAGATTCGGCATGAATGTCATCAGAAATCTTAGCTTAAGATACAAGCTTACTTTCATCTTTTTATTCCTGGCCGTTTTGAGCGCGTTGGGTATCTACTCGCTACGGTGGTTCATTGTTACGGGATTAGCGGATGATGTGCTGCCTACCCAGGCAGTTGTGAGTGATTTTGGCCAGCTGGTCATCGATGTTCGGGCCGAGGTGCTCGAATACGTTGTGCTTGGTGAGGCAGAAACCGTAGAAGATTATGCAGTGACCGCCGCTAAACTCACGGCATTGGGGCCAGAGCTTAGTTCTCTTGGAGCTGATGAAGAGGAAAACGAGGTGTTTGCCGCCAGTGAAGCAACGGCTTTGTCTATCGTTGACGTTGGGCAAAATACCATAACCGCGCATGGCGAAACTCTGGCGCTGCTCGAAACATTGGAAGAGGTGGAGGAAGAAAAAGAGGTTGTCGAAGCAAACCTGGACACAGTTGCCCTGGCCGCCGAATCCACCCAGCTGGTTGCGTTATTGGCCCAGATGAAAAACCAGGCAGAGCACATCCACACAGAAACATTAGAGTTTACGCTCTCAGCTGAGGAAACGACTCTAGAGGAACTGGATGAGTATTACCGCTTGTTTGCCGCAAGCGTGGCCGCGCTGCAAACGGAATTAGCCGCAGCAAACGTTAGTCAGACAGCCGAGGTCGAGGCGGTTGTCGATCGTTTTGCTGAAATCGTAGCCCTTTCTCCACAAATTACGGCCAGCCATGCAGAAACGCTGGCGCTGCTGAAAGAGCTGGAAGAGCTAGAAGGGTGGTCAGAAGAAATTCGCCTCAGTCTGCTGGAACTGGCAGACAACGATGCCCAGACGCTGCTGCGTGTTACTGATGCCAGCGTGTGGATCTCGGCTATTTTTGGTCAGATCCTTTACCTGGGGGTTGGCTTGCTCATCGCCCGGGCGGTTATTCAACCCATTTTAAAGCTTAACAATGCAGCTAAAAAGCTGGAGCGCGGTGACTACGATACTCGTGTCGTGGTCGATTCCACGGATGAGGTTGGTGCGCTAACCCAGGCATTTAACCTGATGGCCAAACGAATGCAGGAAGTTGTGGCCGATTTACAGCAGCATTCCCAGGCTTTGGCAACCAGTTCCGAAGTCAGTCATCGGCTTTCCACTATCCTGGACACGGCTGAGTTGACAACGGCCGTTGTGGAGCTGCTAAAAGTGCAGTTCAACTACTACCATGCCCATATCTATCTCCTGGATGAAGCCCGCGAATACCTGGTGATGGCCGGTGGTACCGGGATTGCTGGTGAAGCTCTGCTGGCCAACGGGCATAAAATTGAAGTAGGTAAGGGTCTGGTGGGTCGTACCGCAGCCAACAATGCACCGACCCTGGTGCCAGATGTCTCGACAGACCCAGACTGGCTGCCCAACCCGCTGCTCCCCGA
>CAUJGI010000442.1 GCA_963169155.1 Chloroflexota bacterium | reverse complement strand
ACGTGCAGCTGGCGATGCCGCCGGGTGGGGAGGAACAGGCCAGGGAGTTTTACGGCCGTACCCTCCACCTGCGCGAGCTGGAAAAACCGGAACCGCTCCGGGCCAAAGGCGGCTGCTGGTTTGCCGGGCCGGGGGTAGAGCTGCACCTGGGTGTCCAGGCTGATTTTATGCCAGCCACCAAAGCCCATCCCGGCCTGCGCGTGGCCGATCTGGCCGAAGCCCGGGCCGAACTCGCCGCCGCTGGTATTGCCATCACGGCCGACGACTCTGGCGTGGGCGTGCGCCGATTTTATGTCAACGATCCGTTTGGTAACCGGTTGGAATTTATGCAAGAAGGAGACACCTTTTGAGAGACAGCTACAAGGAAAATTTAGAACAATATTTGCAGGGATTGGTGCCGGAACGGCCGTCTGAGCTGCAAAAAATGGAAGCCTACGCGGGCAAATACAACTTCCCCATCGTCGGTCCGGCTTGCGGACAGGCGTGTTACCTCATGGCCCGCCTGACCCAGGCCCACACCGTCTTTGAGATGGGGTCGGGTTATGGTTACTCCACCGCCTGGTTTGCCCGCGCCGTGCGCGAAAATGGCGGCGGCCAGGTGCACCACGTGGTGTGGGATGAAGAGCTGTCCCGAATGGCGCAGGATCACTTGCAAGCGCTGGGTTACCATGATCTGGTGCAATTCCACCTGGGTGAAGCCGTTGAAACGCTGCGCCAGGTCGACGGGCCGTTTGATCTCATTTTCAATGACATTGAAAAATCGGCGTATCCCGATTCGCTGGCCGTGATTGAACAGAAGCTGCGTCCTGGCGGGGTGCTGATTCTGGACAACATGCTGTACAGCGGTCGCGTGTGGGATGCTGCCGAACAGGGCGAAGCCACCCAGGCCATTCGGCGCACAACTGAAATGCTCACGACCAGTCCCAACTGGATCTCATCGCTGCTGCCCATGCGCGATGGTCTGTTGGTAGCCTACAAAGCAGGTTAACATGTCTCGACCGTGGCCCATCGTCCCTAACCTGCCCGTGCCCGCGCCCTTGCGTGGCATGACCACCGCCTACACCGAAGATTCGGTGGCCCGGCGGCTGGCCGACATTTTGCGGCGCGTTTTTACGGAGAATGATCTGCCGGAAACGGCCGTCCCCCTCCTACAGCGCCTGCTCGATGACATTCCCTATGGCGAGATACGGCCGCTGCCCGCCCACATCGCCCCCGATCTGGCCGCCTGGCAGGCCAACATCGATCCGCAGCTGGGGCAAAACTGGCTGGAAGCGCCGTGGTTTTTTGTGGAAACCTACTTCTACCGGCAAATTGCCGCCGCCGTCGACCACTTTCGCAGCGGCATCGATCCGTTTGCCTACCAGAAAAAGCACAGCCTGGCGGTGGCCGAAGCCCAGACGCACGCGCTCATCCTCAAGCTGAACGAGATGATTCCCCAGGGTTGGCACGCCGAAAACTTCCGCCAACTCCTGTTGGCCGACCTGTGGGGCAACCAGGCGGACCTGAGCATGTGGGCCGCTGGGGATGAGGCAATGCCCAACCATGCTGATGCGGCCGATCGATCGGCCCATTTGCTGGTGGATGATGAAACGGCCGTTACCCAGCTGCTGCAAAACGGTCTGCCGCAAGTTGACTTCATCATCGACAATGCCGGGTTTGAACTCATTGGTGATTTGTGCCTGGCGGATTACCTGCTGGCCGTGGATAAAACCAGCACGGTGCGCTTTCATCTGAAGCTGTTCCCCACCTTTGTCTCCGATGCCACGATCATTGATGTGGAGGCAACCATTGCCTCCCTGCGTCAGAGTGACGATGCGGCTTTACAGCAAATGGGTGAGCGGTTGACGGGGTATGGGCTGGACGGCCGTTTGCGCCTGCTCACCCACCCCTTCTGGACTTCACCCCATCCCCTGTGGGCGCTGCCCGCCGATTTGCGGCAAACGCTGGCGGCCGCCGACCTGATCATCAGCAAGGGGGACGCCAACTACCGGCGCGCCCTGGGCGATGCCCAATGGCCGCACACCACGCCGATTAGCAGCATCGTGAGCTACCTGCCTACGACGGTGCTTTTCCTGCGTACCGGCAAGTCTGAAGTGCTGGCGGGCTTAAGCGAGGCTACGCTGGCAAAAATGTCTCAGGCAGAAGCGGATTGGTTGATCAACGGCCGTTGGGGCGTTATTCAGCTGGCGGAACGGGCGGGGTAGCGGGGGTGATGGGTCCCCAAAAACTTTCGGCAAGTTGCAGGCGGTAGACGCCCTTAAAATCATCCGGGTCGGCCAGTTTGCCTTTGCGCAAAATTTGCACGTGGCCGGCTTCGGCCAGCTGCTTCACGGCCAGGCGAATGCGCTTGGTGATCGCCTGCCACTCTTCCGGGTGCAGCGTCATGGCGATGTCTTCGGGGCGTACCGTTTCGTCGGGCCAGGCGGCGGCGCACATTTGCAAAATTGTTTCAAATACCGCTTCATCGCTAATGCGGAACTTTCTTGGTTTGGGCATGTTGGGTTCCCTGCTTTTGGTTTGGGGTGTTGGGTAGGGTGTTGTTAACGGCCGTTGATAGCCATTTTGCTTGCCTGTAGATATAAGGGGTTCTTGGCAGCCAGGGCCAGCACCTTTTTTGCTTCATTCATCTGCCGGTTATTGGCGTACAGCAAGCCAAGCATAAAGTACGCAGCGGGCAGGCGCAGTCCACCGCGAATGGCGCGCTGGTAACAGCCAATGGCATCATCAACGTGGCCGCGCATCTCAAAATCCATAGCCTGGCCCAGCAGCGCATCTCGCTCCAATTTGCTCAGCCCGCCGGTTGTTTCTGCGTCGTCGTCCTCGCGGAACAACTCCGCTGCTAGCTCTTCATGGGCCACCCGGCGCGCCTTTTCGATGGGATCGGCAATTACTTCCTGTTCGGCTATTGCCTGCTCGTTGCGTTCGGCTTCAAAGATGGCGGCCATCTGGCGCACCGTTTCTGTCAGGCTGTCGGCCTCGGCCTGCTCTTCGGCAGAGAGACCCGGTGCGACCCTGGGTGGTTCGGGTGCGGGCGGAGTCTCCGGCATATTAAATGCTGATTCTCCGTGACGAATGAGTTCAACGGCCGTTAGTACATCCTCATTGCCCGGGTCCAGGCGTAATGCTGCCTGGCACATCTGCAGCGCTTTGTGCTTGTCGCCGCGCATCTGCAATATACGGGCAATGGCCAGGTATTCCCGCACGGCATCTCGCGTACGGTTCAACCGTTGAAACACCATCGCCAGCCGCTTGTGCGAGCCTAGCAGCGTCGAATCCAGCCGGATAGAACGTTCCCAGTTGCCAATTGCTTCTTCAAGCTGGCGCTGCTTCAACAAGATCTCGCCGATGGCCAGGTAGGTGCGGGCGGCTTCGGCCAGCTGGCCCTGCCGTTCCTGTATGTCAGCCACCCGGCGTAAGTAGGTGATATCCCCTTGGGAGTAACGGGCCGCCAGCTTAAAACAATCCAGGGCGCGATCCAGCTGCTTGAGTCCCAGGCACGCTTCGCCCAGACCCGCATAGGCGGCGGCATCGTTGGGGAATTCCCCAATGGCAACACGAAAAGCCGTAAACGCGTCTTTCCAGCGTTTCGCCTTATTGTAGGCACTGCCTACCTGAATTGCCTTTTGATATTTTGCCTGATCTTTTGCCATGGATTGTATTCGTTCTTTGCCACACAGTCCGCTAAAAAATTGCGCCTCGACTGTTCATCCTTAGCAGAGGTAAGCGTATACCAGTGTGATGGGATTCGCAAGCGCAAACTCTTTATTTGATGGTGACAGTGCTAACCTCTCGATTTTATCCCGTTTTAGCAAAACATAAAATGTCACTATAGTCTGCCTAAATAGGTCAAAAGTACCAAGATCTCTGCGCCCTGTTTCACCCCTTCTTAATTACAATCTTAAGTATACGGTGATATTATGTCACTAGTCCAGATCAAAATGCTGGATACCCCCAGGGAGCCATTGTATTTGAACATGCGTCACGCCAGATGACGCCAGGAAACATGCAAGCGAGGTCAACGAAACGATGGAATCCTTTTCTTTCTACCAATGGCTAAAAACACAAATCGAACGCAAAGACATCATTGGTGATTTTGCGCACACCATCAGTCAGTTTGAAGAGCCGCAAGCCACGCGCAAAAAGGCCAACGGCCATATGATTTGGGCGACCTGGCTGATAGATAAAAATGCTTCCCCCGCCGTGATTGAGGCGTTTAATTTAGCCTGGAACGAATACCAACATCAGGTACGGCCGTCTTAGGCAGTTTGGCCTAAATTTATTTCGAATTCTGTAGACGCTGCGCCAAACTGCTTAACGTACGGCGGACAGCACACAACTCGAAGCTTATTTCTGCAAAGCTGTCTTACTAAAACGGCTAACAGTACCTTCCCTGATTGGTAGGTCGTTTACGCCAAGCCGCCCGCACAATTCCGAGTAATTTGCTTACCAAGATTGGCCCAATCTGAAAAACAGGAAGTTATTTGTAGATGCTTACTTAGCGTCAGTTGTTGAGGAAGCCCATCATCAGGCTCTTATTCCAGGAAACAAACGAGGCAAAAAAATCTTAATAGATGCCGTAAGAATACGATACTACTTTATAGATACTCTTCCTATTTTTACTTCTTCCCCCTTAAAAAGTGGCGCCACAAAATTGAATTTTCAATGTGGCGTCACCCTCCTTTTTCTTTCCGTTTATTCCTTTTTGCTGTTCCATCTACCGCCCAAACTCAGTTGAAAACAGGTCGCGCAGCGGCGCAGAATATCTGTGCCATATTTGCAATGTGTGGATTTTCATTCGTGGTGGTGGGTCTACTCCGTAGCGGTGTTTCTACTCCGCAAATCCCTGGTATAAAGTGAGCGTTAGCCTTGTCTGGGACGATATTGCAGCGCTTCGGCCAGATGCGCGGGCTGAATGGCGCTTACTTCGGCCAGATCGGCAATCGTGCGGGCTACCTTGAGGATACGGTGAAAAGCGCGGGCGCTGAGGTTCATTTGGGCCATGGCGCTGCGCATCAACCGATTGCCCGTTTCATCCAGCTGGCACAGGGTGCGGACCTCGCTGGGACCCATGTCGGCATTGGCGTAGAGGGTGTGCTCTTTGAAGCGTTCGGCCTGAATCTGGCGCGCTTTTTCCACACGCTGCCGAATTTGTTCCGAGGGCTCACCGCGGCGTCCGCTGGTGAGCTTTTCATACTCCACGCGCGGCACTTCCAC
>CAUJGI010000441.1 GCA_963169155.1 Chloroflexota bacterium | reverse complement strand
TTCGCCGTCTACCGGGATGCGGTCGCCAGGGCGGACGACGACGACATCGTTTACCTTGACCACTTCGACCGGTCGTTCCTGGATTTCATCACCTACTTTGACCCGCGCCGTCTTGGGCATCAGTTCGCCCAGGGCATTGATGGCATTGCGGGCGCGATCCAGCGCATAATGTTCGCCGGCGTGCCCCAGGCTGAAGAGGAACAGCAGAAAAGCGCCTTCGGCCCATTCCCCCAACAGGGCAGCCCCGGCCGCCGCCGCCAGCATGAGCACGTCGGTGTCAAATTTACCTTTGAGCAGACCGGGAATGGCGTGGGTGGCGATGTCGTAGCCACCGGCAACGTAGGCGAGGACGAAAAAGAGGAGGGCAATCGTTTCCGGTAAGTTAAAAAATGTTTCACCTAACCAGCCAACGAGGAAAAAGATGCCGGCCAGCGCCACCAAAATCAGCGTCCATCGCTCTTGTACCCAGTGGGGCAAGAAGGCGGGGGCACTGCCATGATCGTGTCCTGCATGTTCTTCTTTTTCCTCTTGTTTGTCAGGCTCAGTTTTCGGCTGAACTGTGGGCTGGAGGGGTTTGTAGCCCATGCGCCGCAGCGTTTTTTGGATAGACGGCCGTTGCAACACGGTAATGTCATAAGCGACAAAGGCTAGACCGGCGGCATAGTTGACGCTGGCGTGCAACATGCCGGGCAGGTCGCGCAAGATGCCCGCCAGTGAATCGGCCGCATCGGCGCTGGTCATGCCGGTAAAGGGTATCGCCTCATGCCGGTAGCGTTGGGTGAAACTGCTGCCAGCATCACGCGCAATACGCTCCACAGCCGCTAGCGAGATCAGGTTGGGATCGAAGTGCAGACAAAGTTGGGGGGGATCGGCATCGTGATCAACGTGGACACGCTGGATGCCCCGGTGGTTTTCCAGCGTCTGTTCCAGATGGGCAAGGCAATCATCACGGACATCTTCAATGTCCGGTAGTATTAAGGGAATATCCAGTTGGATGGTCTGTTCGTTCATCGTAACTCCTTCATGGTCGTCAACTAGCAGGCGGCAACTGCAACCTGCTTGCGCACTGACTTTTCTTCGTCAAGAACTGGTTGAAGGGTTATTGGGGTGGGGGAGAGAGGACGGGGGGCTTCAAGGTAATGGAAGGCAGAATCAGGACACTGGTGGCCAGGGCCAGCGCCGGACCTGCGGCAACAGAAAGGACCGGCGGTAAACTGAAGCCGGCATGAAGCGCCGCCAAATTGGGCGAACTTTGGCCGGGTGCTCCAGAAGTGACGTTTTCTTCTGCCTGGCAGATAGAGGTAGTATTCGCCTGGCACCCTATAGTAGCAGCATCGGCCACGTAGTGTCCCAGCAGGCAAATCGCGGCCATGCCCAGCCAGAAAGCAGCGAGGAGGTGGAATAAACGGCCGTTAGCCATGCTGAGCGTGCTCCAGGCCGCAGCGGAATAAATCACGCACGTGCTCATCATCCAGACTGTAGTAAACGTGACGGCCATCTTTGTGGGTGCGTACCAATTTCATTTGTCTTAAGTGGCGTAGGTGATGTGAAACGGCCGAATGGCTGATGTCAACCAGGTCTGCCAATTCCCCTACGTTCATATCGTTTGTGGTTAGCGCCGCGATAATCTGGATACGGCTGGTATCGCCGAGCGCTCTAAACAGCTCCGCTATTTGCCCGGCTAATTCTTCATCGACGATTGCGTTTTTTGTGCCCACTATAATCACCATATATGAATACATGTTCATGTATTTGCATTAATATAGCAGGACACTTTTCGGTTGTCAAGGCCCTTATCTGGCGTCTGGCGCTGTTGGGACCAGCGCCACGGCCGTTGGGGTACTACGCATATCCAAACAGAAATGCGCAATAGCAAATGCCTGTATGATCAAAAGAAACATCTGATCATAAATACTTTTGCTCAAATTAGTGCAAACAAGCCAACCATTCCTTAGCACACATTTTGGCCTAAAAAGCAGGTTTGGAACCGGTTCCTATTGCACATATTTGTATGAATATGCACAGTACCCATAAAAGCCCGCCCCACAATATTCGCTGATTTCTTTTTGCACGCTGCTGAGCTACTTTTCTTTCCTTTTTTTTAGAAGTTACGCTCTTTCTAGACATTCGTGCCAAATTCCTTTTACTGTTCATCCTGCAATTCTTCACGCAAGGTAGCTTCCCATTGTATAGCTTGAATATCATCCGACCAGGTACTTTTGATGTAGGTTAGAACGGCCGCTATCTCCGCATCGCTCAAAATATCAGCAAAGGCAGGCATACTGCTTGTGCCGCCAATATTCATATCCGCAAAGCGGGCTCCGCCAGCATAAACTGCTTCCAGCAAGGTCGGATCGCCATGATGCCAGGTGTGGCCGCTTTCGTCATGGGGTGGGGCACGGAAAGAGCCATCTTCATTTTGGGTTTTCCACTCTGGCTGGCCCTCTAGGTTGACGCCGTGGCAGCTGGCGCACTGCTGCACGTACACCGTTTCTCCCAGGCTAATCTGTTGAGGAGAAAGTGTGGGTCTCAGTGGAACGGCCGTTGCCTTTACATTATTTAGGGAAGAGGTCCCTGCCTGTTGGCAAGCCGTTAATAATAAAGCCAAAATAAGAAAGTAGCGCATGGTTAGATTCTCACTCACAAAAAAGTGTCGCCGCAGCGACACTTTAATCATAGTTGATAATCACCCGCCAAATGGCCTATATAGCTTAAGCCATATCATGCTGTTTGGCGGGTGTTCAATTTAGGTAAAAGATATTCGGCGAAGCGTTTGGGCGTTAATCGCCACAATGATGGTGCTGAGCGACATCACCAGCGCGCCAACAGCCGGAGGCAAATCAATGCCCCACGGAGCCAGGACGCCCGCTGCCAGCGGAATGGCAATGATATTGTATCCAGCCGCCCACCAAATATTCTGCACCATTTTACGCTGGCTGGCTTTGCTCAAGGTAATGATCTTTACCACATCCAGCGGATTGGAGCGCACCAGAATCAGGCCAGCAGATTCCACCGCCACATCCGTGCCGCTGCCAATAGCGATGCCGATATCGGCCCGAGTCAGAGCCGGGGCGTCATTGACGCCATCTCCAACCATGGCCACTTTTTTGCCCTGCTTTTGCAGCTCGCGCACCTTTTTGTCTTTGTCTTCCGGCAGCACTTCGGCAAAGTAACGGTCGATGTTCAACTCTGCGGCGACGGCTTTAGCCACATCTTCGCTGTCACCGGTGAGCATGGCCACCTCAATCCCCATCTCGTGCAGCTTTTCAATTGCCTGCCGACTTTCCTCGCGGATGACATCAGCCAGGGCAAAAGCAGCAACGACATCGCTCTCACGAATGAGATAGATGACCGCCTGCCCCTTTTCACCGGCTGCCTGGCTAAATTTAGCAATGGCGTCTGGCCGCTGGATTTCCAAATGCTCCAGCAAACGGGGGCCTCCGGCGTAAACGGCCGTTCCATCTGCCATTGCCTGCACCCCACGACCCTTTAAGGCTTCAAACTCAGTGACAGATTTGGGTTCAATCTCGCGCTCCTTGGCAGCAGCCACGATGGCTCGGGCCACGGCATGTTCAGAATCGCTTTCCAGCCCGGCAGCCAGCGCCAGCGCCTCCTCATCAGAAACGCCGTCCTGGGTAATGAGGCTGACCACGCCCTGCTCCCCTTTGGTCAGCGTGCCGGTCTTGTCAAAAATAATGGTGTCCAAGTCACGTGCTGCTTCCAAAGCCAGCCGGTCCCGCACCAAAATGCCGTTGCGGGCGGAGATAGCAGTTGTGAGAGCCACCACCAGTGGTACGGCTAGCCCCAGCGCATGGGGACAGGCAATGACCAACACGGTGACCACCCGCTTCAACACTTCGACGTCGAATCCCGTGGCGATAATCCAGAGAACGGCCGTTACCACCGCTGAACCCAAAGCCGCGTAAAAGAGAAACGCTGCTGCCCGATCCGCCAATAGCTGCGTCTTCGATTTGCTTTCCTGGGCCTCTTTCACCAGCCGCATGATGCCAGAAAGCGCAGTATCGTCACCTGTGGCCGTGACTGTAATGCGTAAGCTGCCGCTGCCCTCGTTCACCGTACCGCCAATAGCCCGACTGTCCGGCTCCTTCTTCACCAGCTTCGATTCACCAGTAATCATTGCTTCATTGACATCTGAACTGCCCTCGTACACCTCGCCATCGGCGGGAATGGTTGCACCGGGGCGCACCAACACTTTGTCGCCCGTTTGCAGGTCAGAGACGGCTACTTTTTGGGTATTGCCATCATCGCCGATTCGTTCTGCTTCGTCGGGCATGAGTTTAGCCAGCTCATCCAATGCTCCGGATGCCTGGCGCACGCTGCGCATCTCCATCCAGTGCCCCAAGAGCATCACATCAATCAGCGTTACTAACTCCCAGAAGAAGCTCTCGCCCAGGTTGGCGAAAAGCGTTGCCAAACTGTAGAGAAAGGCCACGGAAATAGCCAGGGAAATGAGGGTCATCATGCCCGGCTGCCGCTCACGTAGTTCCCAGGTGGCCATTTGTAAAAAGGGCAGGCCACCGTAGAAAAAGATGACGACGGCCAGCACCGGGGTAATCCAGGTACTGCCAGGGAAAACGGGTGCCGTGTAGTTCAACCAACCCTGAATGGCTGAACTAAAAAAGAGGACAGGAATACTTAGCACCAGCGAGACCCAAAAGCGGTCGCGAAACATGATTTCGTGCCCGGCGTGGCTGCCGTGCCCGCCGTGTCCTTGGTGCTTTCCGTGCTCGTGGTTGTTCTGCTCATGGTGTTGCCGGTGAGCGTCATGCTCATCGTGATGTTGAATGTCGGCCGTTAAAGCCTTTGTTTCTTTTTTAGCTACATCTGCCGTCTTGGATTGATGTTCTTCATGTTGTGTCGAGGAAGTCATGTTTATCTCCTAATTGCCTCTGCCTCAATATTCAGGAATTGCTACCGGCAATAACGTAGGTCAATCCCTGATACATTTCGGTCATAGATACATCTACAAGCTGCTCCCGCATGGTTTTTTGGATAGATTCCCAAGGGCGACGGGCCAGCCATTCATCCGTTACAGCAAATGGCTTTATCAACCACATGCCTATGTTCACCAACCAATCTGGCCATTTTTCGGGTACTTGTTACTCTAGCAAAGCAAGCCGTCCGCCGGAAGTCAGGGCGTTAACACCCTTTTCAAGGATTTGATCACTTTCGGGAATAAGTGATAGCGCATAGGTTGAGATAATAGCATTCACACCAGTTGGGAACGCATAGTTTCGTGCATCGGTATGGACTAATTCTACATTTTCCCAACCGTTGCCTTGGATGCGTTGCCGGGCTTGAGTCAGCATAGCATCGGTCAAATCCAAACCAATGATTTTTCCTTGTAGGCCAATGGCTTCTTGATAAAGGGAGAAGTTTAGGCCAGTACCGCAGGCAATTTCGATAACCGTATCTCCTGGTTGAAGGTGTAAGGCATCAACAGCCTTTTGGCGATAGGCCCACTCTCGATAGCCCAATAAATAGTAAAGATTGGCTGTGATATCGTAGTTTTGGGCCCTTTTACGATAGATCTCGATGATTTCTTGATTTAAAGAAGCGTTCATTTTGCACCCTCCTCAGTTGTATTAGTTACCTAAATTTGGCGCAAATTAGCGACAGTTCCATCACGAGCCAGGAAAGAAGCAAAGGCATTGATGAAAGAAGCAGCTAAATTATGCGCTTGATTGAGTGAAATTTGAACGATATGACCCTCCGCATTGAAAGCCAGCAAACCAGCAATATGAAAAGCATCACGGACCATGCGCAACATGCCAAGCTGCCGGAGTCTGGCCTCACAGGAAGCCAACCCGTTGCGCACCCAGGCAGTGACGTTGTAGGCCAACTGCCCCAACAGCAGCAACGTTTCCTGGGCATGGAACGACTTTTTGTTGCGTTTGATGATGCCCAGTCCTTGCTTGGAACCTTTGATGGCGGTTTCCACACCACCGCCACGCAGGTCATAAGCGTAGACAGCCAGCCAAATCGGGTCAGCCGGCGGCGCAAACGGCCGTTTGCCCTGTTGATTGAGCCAGTGGAGTTGGTCATCATCAAGATTGAAGACCAGGATAGTGGTTTGCCACGTTCCTTTTTTGGTTTGGCAACGCACAGCCAGTTGGCGTGTGGGTTGGTCATAAGCGAAGGGCTGTTGTACCCAGCCAACTTGCCGTTTTGGGTCCTTGGGGTCTGTTTCCCAGACAGATACCGTAGCGGCCAATTTCTCGACACGCTTCCAATGGGTGACTTTGACCAACAACTTGTAGCGGCGTGCCAGCAAGTGGTTGATGTCGGCATCATTGCCGCCACCACCGTCAATGCGCAGGATGGTTCGCTGGCGGAAGCCAGGATTGAGGTTCAAAACGGCTTCGGCCTCGGCAACCAGCTCTGGCAAGCAGCGATTGAGTTGTGTTTTACCGCTATAGAGCCGTTCGCTGACGATTTCGTCATACAAGGTAGCATACACGCGGCCCAGTTGTCGGCCGCGTTTGTTCTTTTGCTTGGCAAAATACCCTTTTTCCGACCCCTCGCCCTGACGTCCGGCGGGCATCCCGCTCATGTCAATATCCAGCAGTTGGCACTTACGCCCGTAATCATGGCAATACCCAGCGCCGTAACGCCGGTATATAGCTGTCATTGCCTGACGCATCTGCACGACATTTTCTACCTGGCAGGCATTCAACGTTGTGCTGACGCCAGACTGGTCGGCACAACCTTGCCGCCCAAAAGCAGTCGACAAACTAGCATCCGGTCTGACGCGCTGGTTGAGTTCGACGATTCCTTGTCCACCAGCCATGATATTGATGAAAGCGTCCTGCAATTTCTGCAGGGGCGTATGGAACACTGTTTTCTGCTGGATTTTGACCTGTTGACCAATCATGTCCCAGATTCCCATTTGCTGGATGTTCATGCCGACGATGGCGAGGCTGGCTCGCGGCGAATAGCTGATACAATTATTCATGATGACAGTTCTCCTGATGCAAGTGTTTTGTTGATACTTACATTCTTGCTGGGAAAACTGTCATCGTCATCTTTTGATGACTTGTGCCCTTATTGGCACAAAATTTAGGTAGTTAAAGTTCAGAATATATTTTCATCTGAATTTGCGGCCGTTCCCGCAACTGCGGGCGGATGTGGTGACAATATTGAATGTTGGTGACCACCAGAATGCGGCTGCCGGGATTGTTTTCCGCCACGCGTCGGGCTGCTTGGGACAGCTGATCGATGTGGGCATGGTAGGCATGACTGACCTGGCTGCCAGACAGCGTCCGGGCCAGACCGTACAACACATTGCCCAGCTCGTGCCGCCAGCCCTGGTTGATGGCATCGGGGCCGGGTGTGCTGGACTGCATCCAGGTCAGCAGCTTGCGTACAACGCTAATGAGTATGCCACGCCAGCCAACGGCCGTTGCCTGCGGCATCGTTTGGGCACCACCAATAGGCACCACCACAATATCCGTCTGTTCAGCCAGGGGCAAAAGCGCCTCACTGTACTCGGCAGGTAAGCTGCTGAAATCCTGCTGCTGCCACTGTTCCAGGCTGATGTCCAGGCAGAGTAAATCGGGGTTGATCTCTGCCACCAGATCGACCAGGGCTGTCAGATCGTAGGGCAGCGGGTCGCGATGAAATTCTGCCAGGGTGCCCAGAACCGCAATCTGGGTTGGATTTTCTGCTTCGTTTTTGTCAACACGTTCCATAAGTCTATGATAGGCGGCTCTTGCCGTGACCGATACAGCAAAAGCACGGGTATTCATCTAGGTGAAATTACCTAAAATCAATTGAATGGCCACAGGCTTGTGCTGAGCGCAGCCGAAGCAGAAAAAGAGAGGATAGAGAACTGTAGACGAATCTCAAAAATTTCTGTACTCTCTGTGGGTAATACTTAACTCACGGCTCAAAGCCGTGCTGCACGGCCCACAAAACGGCTTCAGTGCGGGAGGCAACATCCAGCTTGCCATAGATGTTGCGCAAGTGAGCTTCCACGGTGCGGACGCTGAGAAACAGGGTTTGAGCAATGTCTTTATTGGTCATCCCTTTGGCTAAAAGCGTTAACACATCGCGCTCTCTATCGGTGAGCGTTTCAATGTTTGATTTTTTGCTCAGCCCACCGCGCGCCAGGGCTGCTAATGCCTGGGCGGCCAGTTCCGGCGGTAGAACAATTTCACTCCGGCTGGCGGCAATGAGGGCTCGGGTTAATTCTGGCAAGGCAGCGTTTCGGCTCAGGATGCCGACAGCGCCGGCTTGCAAGAGAGCGACAATTTGGTTGAGATCATATTCGTCAACTAAACACAGTTGACCCGCAACGGGTATGGCTTTGGCAATTTGTTCTACTTGGGGCGGCAGGGGTTCTTTCAAGTCAAGTAGGACGGCCATTTGCCCATCGTCAAGTGAGAGGGCGAGGAGATCTTCCCGGTGTGCGGCTGTGCCCCAAACTTCCAGGCCAGGCTGCGGACCAAGCAGGGCTTCCCAGGCCAGGCGGGGCAGCGTGGCGTCTGCCATTATTATCACTTTTATGGCTGTTGGAGCAGATGTCATTGAACCTCTTTAGCCTGACCGGACTGACTTTTGCCTGCGCCAAATTCCTAACCTTAACAGGTAGACGATGATAAGGGTATCCAGGCTATATTCAAAGATTCGAAAGGGACGGCCGTAATAGGCGGATTCCCAGTAGCTGATGGGGCTGGGAAAACGATATTCCCAGTTTAGAGGAAAGAAAAGCAAGGGCCCATCACTGTGGTGGGTAAGAATGTCGATCACGGTATGAAACAGGGTACCAACCGTTAGCCAAAACAACAGACGTGCCCAGCGCTGCTCTAGCTGCATTCCCCAATACCCTACGGCAAGCAATACAAAATTGATAACTAACGAATGAAAGAAGTTATGGCTTATTATCCAGATGGGATCATTGAAAAACAAATCAAAGTGCAGATATACCATAATGCTGCCCTGAGTGGGCGGGGTGGCAAACCAACGATAGTAAAGTTCGTAGCCCACTGTAAGTAGAATAAGCGGCAGATCTGGCAAAATGGAACCGACCAGGAGCAACACTTTGGAATTAGTGTGGGTGAGCGAGGGTGTTTTTTTGGCGAGAACGGCCGTTAGCAAAAAATGTGATGGTGTTTGCATGCTCCTGTTTTCCTAATGAAAGGATTGAAGCTCAATTACCTAAAAATACTTGAAGGCGCGTTCCCTGACCTGGAGCCGACTCAATTTCCAGCCGCGCCCCAATAGATTCTGCTCGTTCCTGCACACCCAGCAAGCCAAAATGTCCGGCTGGGGCCATTTCGGCCGGGCTTTCTGGGACAACAAAACCTACACCATCATCCTTTACGGTGAGTGCAACTTCTTGTTCAGTGAATTGCAGGGAAACATTGGCCTGATTGGCTTTTGCATGGCGCACGACGTTACTTAAACCCTCTTGGGCGATCCGGTACAAGGCCAACTCCACGTTAGGCGGGAGTCTGCGCTCCTTACCCCTTTTTTCAAACACAATGGACAATCCAGTGGCCTGCCTCATATCATGCCCCAGCATCTCCAGCGCCGGAACAAGGCCTAAATCTTCCAGGTAAATCGGCCGTAAGTCTCTTGTCAGGCGACGCAAATCAGCCACAATTTGCTCGGCCATTTGTTGCATGGTCGCCAGCCGATCTGCGTTTCCATCATCTATGGCTGACATTTGCGCCAGTTGAATTTGCTGATTCAGAGCGATAAGCGACTGGATGGTGTCATCATGTAGATCGCGAGCCAGCCGTCGGCGCTCATCTTCCTGGCCTGTGGTAACAGCACTCAAATAGCCACGCAAACTTTGCTGTGCCAACTGTACCTTTCTGGCCATGTGGATTAGCTCCGTTTGCAGCCGCTGAATTTCATTGATGCCACCAACCGGCTTCTCAATGGCAGAAAAGTCTCCCCAACCCAGTTCTGTTGCTTTTTTCTCCAGCGATTGAAGAGGTTGAACAACCTGGCGTATGCCGAATCCCAAAGCAACTAGGGCGATGACTAGAACGGGAATAAGGATAAGCGGAGCCATTTCTGTGGCGCGAAGCAATGGATCAGTTACCGCTCGCCACGGCTCTTCTATCACCAAGGCCCAACCAACAGGCGTAATCGGGCTGAATGCGATGACATGCTCTTCACCGGCAACATTAAGATAAGTCGTGCCCGTTTCACCACGCAAAGCAGCAGCGACCCCAGGGTGTTCTTGCAATTGGGAATCTGTCCAATGGAGCGTACCGCCCTGGAATAAAACATTGCCGTCGGCTGTAACCACGTAAGTAGCCGCCTGATCATTACTACTGAAGATATCGGCCAACGCTTGCCGTACAAGGGAACTTGGAGAAAATGCGCCTACAGCGATGAAATCATCAGATGCGGCTGCGATTAACATCAATTCTTCACCGCGAATCGGATCCATCAATGAAGGCAAAATAGAAGCATTGTTAGTGGCTGCGGCAGCGCTAAATGAGGGTAAACGCTCAGGAACGGCGCGGGTTTGCCACACTTCAATTCCGTTAGAGGCCACTAGCAACTCACCGGCGACAGTGTAAAGGGCAACACCGCCCTCAAATTCTGGTAGAAGGAATGAAGCATCAGCCAGGGCATGTTCTGGTTCAGAAACGTTGGCCGCCTGAAGGGCAACGCTGCGAATAGCAGATTGACGATAATGAATTTGTTCTGTAATGGCGGCCGATGCAGCCCGCGTGGCACGCTCATCCCGTTCGCCAACCATGGTGCGCATAGCGCGTTGGTGTAAACCGAGACTGCCAAAAGCAATGACCAGCAGCAGTAAAGTTAGAGGCAAGACGATGATAATAAAAAGTTGCAAGGGAAGACTGGGAATGCGAAGCCAACGACGCGAGCTCAATCTGAAATCTCCGCTGAAATGAGTCCTAACGAGACGGCTTTCATAACAGCTTCGGTTCGGCTATTGGCATCCAGCTTGTGGTATGTTTTGGCCAGATGACCTTGAACGGTACGGTCACTGATACCCAATTGCATAGCAATGGCTTTATTTGTATACCCTTTGCCTGCCAGTGACAGTACCTCAAGCTCCCGTTCGGTTAAACTTTCAAATGACATTTGGTCAGGAGTTGTACGCCCAGCTATCTGGTTCATTAGGCGAGCCGTCACAGCTGGGTCAAGGGCAGATTTACCTTCATGAACATCGCGGACAGCCTGCAAGATGTTTGCCGGCGAAGCCGTTTTGAGGATATAGCCGTTGGCCCCTGCTTGCAGCACCGCCATCACGTAAGGATCATCATCGTAGGCAGTTAAAATCAGGACACCTACGTCGCGATGATTGGCACGTACCCAACGGGTAACCTCGATGCCGGTGGCCTTGGGCATTTGGATATCTAGCACGGCCACGTCTGGTTTGTGTTGGGCAATCAGTTCACGCGCCATTTCACCGTCGTCGGCTTCGGCCACAACAATGATGTCATCCGCCTGTTCCAAAAATTGGCGAATACCGGCCCGAACGACGGCGTGATCATCTGCTAACAAAACGCGAATGGGATCGTTCATAGGTCAATTCATGATTGGTAATCAGAGATTGGAGACTAGAGATCGGGCAATCTTTGCTCTCTGAGTATTGCTGCCATTTCTGCTTTTCGGAATTTCAGGAAAATCTGGTTTGCCGTTTGGTCAAAGGTTGCCTGGAGTCGAGGATAAGCAAACAAGACGACGCCCAGACCAAATAAAATACCGGTCAGGAGCCGCATCCAGGCGTTGAAGGAGCCGAAAGCGTCACCCGTATAAAAAGTTACGGGAAAGATATTGTTCGTCAAGGCAGCCAGCCAGCCGTTTGTATAGCGAAAACCGCCGCCTATCCCGCCTAGCAATTCGCTCAGGATGTGGGTGGTACCATCGACAGCCATTGGCAGGAGAAAGAGGAGAAAACCCCATAAAGAGAGTGGCTTGAGCCGGCGGCGCAGGGGCCAGAAGGCAAGGCCAAAGAGCAGCGGGCTGGTGTACATGTACACCATGCGATCTGACCAGGCGACTTTCCAGCCTACGGCCGTATCGCCTACAAACTGGCGTAGAATCAGGGGATTGGCGGTATCTTGCCAAATGGCCTGGACAGTTTCCAGGGGAATCATGGGGCTGGGGCCAAACAGAAAAAAGGAGCGCTGCGGCATTTGATGACACAAAACGCCGTAGATGAGATAGATAGAATTACCAGCCCTTTCCCATCCCTGTTCCATAAAAAGGGGGGCCAGCCAGGGAAGGCCATTGAAAACAATTAGAATTAGTGAAATGGCAGACAGCCAATGGCGGCTAAACCAATATAGCGCTTTGTTGAGGAGGACGGCGTTGCTCCGGCTGTTGTTACTCAAGGAAGGTGCTGCCATAACGATAAGCCTTCTAATTTAATGGTGATGGGTGTGCTGGTGACTGCTGGATGCATCACCCTTTAGATATTTCTCTGGCTCTTTATCAAAAGCAGTTTTGCACCCAGGGGCGCAAAAGTAATAGGTTTCACCTTCATATTCTGAAGTGATCGTAGCTGTTTTCTCGTCTACTTCCATACCACATACCGGATCGATTGCCATGATTTTTCTCCTTTTTTAACTACCAGTTACCAGTCCACTAGGGTAATAGCCAGCCTCTTGAATTGTTTCATAAAGTACGTTTAAGCCAAGCCTATTGTCAGCTATTGTAACAGTCGTTTCCCCAGTTTGTAAATGTATATCAGCTGCCACAACGCCAGGAGTGTCCGTCAGGGCAGTTTCAACGTGAAAAGCGCAGCTGGCGCAGCTCATACCGCCTACAAATAGAGTTACAGATTCAGTGAGGATTCTGTAACCACTATCTTGAACCGCTGCTACCAACGTAAATGTATCTGCTTTTTGCCGTTCATAAGAAACTGCTGTCTGTAAAGTAGTAGGATCAATGTGAACGGCCGTGACACCCGAAAGCTGCTTTAGAACCTGCGCCAAATGGTTTAGGTTTATTGGTTTTTGTAGCGAATCCACGTTCAAAACGACATCTGCCATTTTATTCCTCATTTTTATACTTTCTAACCCCTTTCATTATTCCGCAAATCCGAATTCTCAACCAGAGCCAAACAGTCGCCTGGCCATAGGCCATTTGGCGTATGCCAAAATGACATTTGTCATCAATTTTCTATGATGCGCCATTTAGCGCTCGTTGCCGGTGCTTTGTTTTTATATGCTTACTGTATGCAACTATTGGAGAAGATTTTATGACGCTGAGCAAACGAATTTTATGGCCCTTGGGTGCAGGATTAGCAGGTTCAGGTCTGTTGGCACTGCTCTACTTTGGTCTTGTTTCCTGGGTTGAAAACCCGCAGCACGCCCTGGATCTGTTTTGGGAAGATCGCTGGATTGTGGTGCCCATCATTCTGGGTTTTGGTGTGCAGGCCGCGCTCTACATTATCCTGAAAAAGCGGTTGTTTGTGCCCGTGACGCATACCGGCCCCAGCGGTGCGTTAACTGGAGCCGGCGGTGGCATGTCCACAGTGGCGATGGTCGCCTGCTGCGCCCACCATGTCACAGATGTCCTGCCCATTCTTGGCTTGACGGCGGCGGCCACATTCCTGGCCGAGTACAGGATTGCTTTCATGCTGGTGGGCCTGGGCACAACGATTTTGGGCATCATTTACATGCTCGTCATTTTAATGAAGGAAAGACGGCAGGCGCTGCAATTCACGGCGGCGGTGGAGGCTGTATGAAACGCAACATTTTACTGATTACAGGATTGTTTTTTGCTGGATTTTTAGCAGCGTGTGGCAGCGAACCGGCCGCGCAGCTGCCAGTTGTGGCGGCGGCTGAAGAGGCGGCAAACGAATCGACTGCTCCAAAAGAAGCGGCCGTGTTGGATACGGCCGTAGACGAGCAAGGTGCCGTCACTGTCTCCGTCACGCCGGTTGATCTGGAGCAGGAAGTATCAGAATTAGCCTTTGAGGTGGTCATGGACACCCATTCAGTGGACCTGAGTATGGACCTGGCTGAACTGGCCACACTGACGACAGATAACGGCCGTACCGTGTCGGCCACACTCTGGGACGCTGTGCCGGGAGGCCACCATGTGTCTGGGGTGCTCACGTTTCCGGCGGTTGTTGAGGGAACGACCGTGCTCGAAGGTGCCTCCCAATTGACGCTGACCATTACTAATGTCGATGCTCCATCGCGCACTTTTGTCTGGTCACTCACCAAATAATTCCATCATGCCCAAACCTTTATTCATGAAAGCCCTCCTTTCAATCGCTGCCCTGCTGGCTGTGATCTCTACAGCCACGGCCCAGCAGGCAGTCGATCCCAATCGGACCCACATCTTTTTCAGTGCAGGCTGTGCCGACTGCTGGCCCTACACCGAAGACGTCCTCATCCCCACGCTGCAAGCCCAGGGAGCCGCCACCAATCCAGAAATCCACGACTACACGCGCCCGGAGGAACGCACCCAACTGCTGCAGCTGGCCGATGAAATCGGGCTGCCCCGCTCCATTGCCGATTCGCTTTACGCCTTTGTGCCTACCAAAAATGGTACGTTGGTTGTTCTCGGTCATGTCCCGCCCAGACTAATTGATGCGGCGCTTACCACGCCGGACTTGCCTTCTAGATTGGTCCTCTGGCAGCCAGAGATGCATGGTGAACCAACGGAATTCCGCTTGTGGGCCTGGGCAGGTGAGGTTCAAACATATCCCATTGATGTGCCCTTTGCCGAGGCGCTAACCCAGGCAGTAACGGCCGCTGGGCCGTTGCCCATTGGTTTGGCCAACCTGGGTCAACTGTTGCCTGCGGTAATTGTCACTGGTTTATTAGATTCAGTGAATCCCTGCGCCTTTGCCGTGATTTTGCTGCTGCTGGCTTTTCTGTTTACGCTGCGCAAATCACGGGGCCATATTCTGAAGCTTGGTTTTGTTTACGTAGGCATGATTTTCCTGGTTTACTTTGCCATTGGCCTGGGCCTTTTGCAGGCGGTGCGCTTCTCTGATGATCCTCACTTTGTGGCCCGGGCCGGAGCCTGGCTGCTGATTGGCCTGGGGATTATCAACCTGATTGAGTATTTCTTCCCCAAATTTCCTATCAAGCTGCACATGCCCAAAATTGCCGGAGCCCGTACCCAAACTCTGATTAAACAAGCTACGCTGCCCACGACGATGATGGCCGGTTTAGTGGTCGGGTTATGCACATTCCCCTGTTCTGGCGGAATTTATGTTTCCATCATTACTCTGCTAAACGCTAAAACGACGTTAGCCTGGGGCGTAAGTTACCTGGCTTTGTACAACATCATGTTTGTGCTGCCGCTGATCATTATTTTGCTGCTGGTAGGCAACCGCATGGCGGCCAAGACATGGGCTCGTTGGGAGCGGGAACACAGCTTGAAAATTCGTTTGTGGTATGGCGTCGTCATGGTGGCGCTCGGCGCGGCCATGCTGCTGTACATTTCAACTTGAAGGAGCTAAATTATTATGAAAGCAAGAATTCACCTAAAAAAAACGTCTCAGCAAAAAGGCCAAAATAATAGCTGGTTAATGCTTACGCTGTTGGTGGTTGGTGTTGTGTTGCTGGGTGTGGGGCTGGTCTCTTATCTCACCGCTCCGCCATCGGCCAATGCTTCATCAGACTATGATCCTGCCGATGTGGTGACTGACCAACCCGTTCTGGCTATCCATGAAATGGAAGAGGGGCCGCCCATTCCTTTCCTCCCGGCCAGTCAGCCCCAGCCCAAAATCCAGATCCCGGAAAAGAACTTTAACTTTGGCATGATCGGTCCGCAGGATATGGTGGAACAGGAATTTATCATTCGTAACGTGGGCGATGCGCCGCTAACGATTAGCCGGGCATATACCACATGCGGCTGCACCACGGCCGAATTTTCGGCTACCGTCATTCCACCGGGTAAAGTAGCCACCATTAAGCTCGTCTTTGATGCCGGATTCCACGACGCGTCTGGGCAGACGGTGCGTCGGGGCTTGATTATCGAGAACAACGATCCGCAGCAGTCAAAGGCAGAAATCTGGGTGCAAGCGTCGGTACGGTCAAATTAAGGGGGATAGCTATGACGCGGAAACATTGGTTATTGATGATTTTGGGCTGTGGTTTGCCATTGCTGGGGTTAACGGCCGTTTACCTCTTCAAGTTACAGCTAAGCAGCGTCTTGCTCTTTGGCCTGGTGCTTTTGTGCCCGGTGCTTCATTTGCTGATGTTGCGCGATCACGCTGGGCATGACCAGTCGAATCCTGGGGTGCATGATGGCTGACATCGTTTCCGAACCGCTTATTGACGGGGAAACCGTGGCAGAAAAAGAATCACCCCGCCGGTTTTCGTTGGGAACGGTTATTTCCTTTGGCCTGATCTTGGGCTTTCTCGCCCTGTTAGGCTGGGGGTTGGTTCAGGTAAACAACGGCCAGGTAGATTCCGGCATGGCTCCCGATTTCACCATCACCAGCTTTGACGGCGAAACCATCGCCCTGAGCAAACTACGGGGCCAGGTGGTGATTATCAACTTCTGGGCCTCCTGGTGCCCGCCCTGCCGCGAAGAAGCTGCTTACCTGGAAGCCACCTGGCGCAAGTATCAGGATCGGGGTGTCGTTTTCATTGGCGTCGATTACGTCGATACGGAGAAAGAGGCCCTGGCTTACCTGGAAGAGTTCGACATCACCTACTTTAACGGGCCAGACGTCGGCACGCGCATTTCCCACGATTACCGCATCGACGGCGTGCCGGAGACCTATTACGTGGCCAAAAATGGTGAGCTGCGCGGTGTAAAAATTGGCCCACTGGCACCGCCGGAGCTGGACGAAAAGATCGAAGAACTGCTGGCGGAGCAGTACCCCTGAGAAATTGTGAATAGTGAAGTGCGAATTGTGAATGGTGAATGGTGAATGGTGAAGTAAAGATTCGCGCTTCACGACCACGGAGGAGTTTATGCTGGCTGATATTGGATTAATGGCCCTGGTGACGGGCTTTTTGCTGGCGGTGTATGCCACGGCCGTTTCTGCCTGGGGCGGCTGGCGCAATGAATGGCGCTGGGTAGAAAGCGCCCGCAGCGCCACGCTCCTGGCTGTGCCTTTTTTGACGATTTCTGTAGTTGTCGTGACTTATTCGCTGTACACAATGGATTTTTCCCTGGCTTACGTCGCCGATGTTTCCAGCCAGGCAATGTCGCCCTTTTTGCGGCTGACAGCACTGTGGGGTGGGCAATCTGGTTCGGTGCTGTTTTGGGCCTGGCTGATGAATGGGTTTGTGGCTGCCGTGCTCTGGCGCAAATGGGAACGCGACCATGATTTGATGCCCTACTTCATCACCGTGGCTATGCTCACAACCGCTTTCTTCATTGGCATTGTGGTTTTTATTACCAATCCGTTTGCTCGCCTGTGGCACGTGCCGGGAACGACGGAATTGTTGACGGCCGTTTTCCAACCGGCCGGTGCTGTGGCGTATGTGGCGCGAGACGGCAGCGGGCTCAATCCGCTGCTGCGCCACTTTGGCATGATCGGGCATCCGCCCACCACCTATCTGGGCTTCACCGGCTTTGTCATTCCTTATGCGTTTGCCATCTCGGCACTGCTGAGCGGCCGTTCCCGCGACGATGAATGGATTCGCACCAGCCGCCGCTGGACATTGGTCGCCTGGATATTTCTCTCCATCGGCCTCATTTTAGGCGGCCGTTGGGCCTACGACGTGTTGGGCTGGGGTGGTTTCTGGGCCTGGGATCCGGTGGAAAACGCCATGCTCATGCCCTGGCTCACCGGCACCGCTTTCCTGCACTCGGTGATGATGACCGAAAAACGGGGGATGCTCAAAGTGTGGAGCGTTTCCCTGATTATCCTCACCTACTCGCTTTCGTTGTTTGGCACCTTCATTACCCGTACCGGCGTCATTAGCTCGGTTCACTCTTTCAGCAAAACGGCGCTGGGGCCTGTCTTCTTTGTCTTTATTGGCCTGACTTTTGTCGGTTCGCTGTGGCTGCTGCTCAGGCGGCTGGATACGCTGAAGTCAGAACATGAACTGGAAAGTTTTCTTTCCCGTGAATCTGCCTTTGTGCTGCAAAACGTACTCTTTCTGGCCATCACGTTTGTGGTGTTTTTGGGCACGGTGTTTCCCCTGCTGTCTGAGCTGGTTACCGGGACCAAAATCACGGTGGGACCGCCTTATTTCCAAAAAGCCACCGGGCCGCTGTTTGCCGTACTCGTTTTGTTGATGGGGTTAGCGCCGCTGTTTGCCTGGCGCAAGCAGGCAGCCGGCCGGCTGGGACGGGCTGCGCTGCTGCCGCTGGTTGGTTCTGTGCTGTGGGCGGCCGTTTGGGGCTATGCTCACCGGCTGCATCCAGCGTCTTATTTTGCCCTGTGGCTGGTCGCTTTTGTGGTGCTGCTCATCATTTTTGAGTTTGTGAAGGGTATGCAGGCGCGCATGAAACGGGGCGAAAACCCGGCGGCAGCGCTTTACCACCTGATGGGCCGCAACCGCCGCCGCTATGGCGGCTGCATCATCCACCTGGGCGTGGTGATGATTGGCCTGGGCTTCATCGGTGACGCCTACTTCCAGCAGGAAACGCAGATGGCCCTGGCCCAGGGTGAATCCCTGACGCTGGGTGAGTACACGCTGCGTTTTGACAACCTGGAATCGTACCCCGGCAGTGACGGTCGTGAGGTGCTGGAAGCCACCACAAGCCTGTTTAAGAACGGCGAGTTTGTGCAGACGCTCAAACCGCGCCGCGACTTTTTTGTGGTGCAGCGCCAGCCAATGACCATTCCGGCCGTCTACCCAACCCCGGCGCAAGATGTGTACGTGCTGCTGGTAGCCTGGGAGGAAATTGGCTTTGGCGCATCCACCTTCAGAATGTATCTGAATCCGCTAATTAGCTGGACCTGGGCTGGTGGTTTTGTGCTGATTCTGGGCACGCTGGTTGCCGCCTGGCCGGAACGCCAGCACCAGGCAAAACGATCTTACGTGCTCAAGCCGGAGCGGGTACAGCCTGGACTGCTGGGAGGTGACTAGAGATGTTTAGACGAAGATTACTGCTGGCGCTCCTGACGATTGCTGCCAGTTTCTACGCTGTTTCGCTGGTGCAGGCGCAAACGGTTCCGACGGATGACGAGGTAAACGCCATTGCCCGCAAGCTGTACTGCCCGGTTTGCCCCAACACGCCGCTGGACGTGTGCGAGACGCAGGCCTGTGCCGATTGGCGCGCCCAAATTCGGGATCAGCTGGCTGACGGCTGGTCAGAAGAGCAGGTGATGGCTTATTTTGTAGAGCAGTACGGCGAGCGGGTGTTGGCTGAGCCGGAGCGAAGCGGATTTAACTCGCTGGTTTGGATTCTGCCTGTTGTGGCCGTGGCCCTGGGGCTGTTTGTGGCTTTCCAGGTGCTGCGCAGCTGGCGGCTCAGTGATGTTGGTTTGGCGGAAACGGCCGTTCCCGTGGAAGCTGCCATCTCCCCTGAAACCCGCGCCAAAATTGAGCGTGAGCTGAAGGAATTGGTGTAGGAGGCTGTGATGACGATTGGAACTGCATTGATTGGTATTGGCATGTTGGTGCTGGCCGGCATCGTAGTGACCCAACCCCTGCGGCACAAAGCTGCATTGCCGGAAGATTCTGGCAGCAGCCGTGGCAGCGATTACGACGCCGCCTTGCTGGCGCTGCGCGATTTGGAATTTGACCATCAGCTCGACGTGGTGAGCGATGAGGATTACGCCCGCACAAAGGGGCAGTTGATGACGCAGGCGGCACAAGCTTTGGAGCAGCAGGTAGAAGCCCGGAGTCAACTGGATGATCTTATTGAAACGGCCGTACGTACCAATCGCGGGGGCACAAACCAGCCGGTTACCTGCCAGCACTGCCAGGAGCAGCTGGCCCCAGATGATAATTTTTGCCCGCAGTGTGGTCGCATCGCCGAAATAGCGTGCCCGGTTTGTAAACAGGCCGGGACGCCGGGCGACAATTTTTGCACTGGTTGTGGCACAGCTTTGCACGGAGCATTGAACTTCGCATCGGTTGCTGAACTTTAGATGACAGGTAAATGAAAATGAAACGGTTAAATATTCTATTAATTGTTTTGGTATGGCTGGGGCTAGCGGCCGTACCGCTATTGGCTCAGGATGAATCACTGCCAACCGGCGTTATCTCTGGCCAGATTACCAACATGACGCCAGAGGGTGTGGTTCCCGCTGGCCTGGACTTAATGCTGCACGCCTGGGACAGGGATTTTAATGAGAAACTGATGCTTGAAGGCCAGTCTACGGCTGAAGGAACCTTTCAGTTTGATGATGTGCTGTTGAACCAGGACTGGTTTTACGCCGTCATGTTGACTGTAGACAATGTGCTTTATTTTTCAGACCCTACACCTTTGGCAGCAGAGGCATCGACCCTGAATTTGCAGGTTCCCATCTACGATAAGACAACCAGTACGGCTGCTGTGCAGGTTGAGCGCCAGCACATATTTTTCGACGCGGCCCAAGGTGGTTTGTTGGTGGGTGAGATTTATATTCTCTCTAACCTGGGTGACCGCACAATTGCTGGCAGTAACGGGGAAGATACGCTGCTCTCTCCGTTGCAGTTTGCTTTGCCAGCAGCGGCGGCCAACGTGACGTTTGAAGGGGACGAGAACGGCCGTTACCTGCGCACACCTGACGGTTTTGTCGATACCTCTCCAATGCGTCCCGGTGAAGGAACTGGGCAGGTAGTGGTACGTTACGTGCTGCTATATGAAGACGGCATGACCTACACCCTGGCACCCAACTGGCCCACCAACGGTATCAATTTCCTGGTGCCGGAAGGCATCGGCATTGCCCTGGCCGGTGACGGCCTGTCAGTAGAAGAAACCCGCGACATGGGTGACGGCCGTCAGGTGGCTATTTATAACTACGGCAGTATCCAGCCTGGCGAATCTCTGAGTCTTACGCTAACCGGCGAACTGGCAGTGACCGCAGCGATTCCTACGGCAGAAATAATCGAGGCACCTGAATCGGCTCCAATCAGCAAAAATTGGGCGATAGGTGGCATGATTGCCGGTTTGTTTCTGATTGGTACGGCCGTTTGGTGGTACCTGCGCCCGGGAGCTGAAGATGAGGAAGAGGCATTGACGGAACCTGACGGCAGCTTTGATGAGCTGGTACTGCAAATCGCCCAACTGGATGCTGCCCATGAACAGGGCAACCTGGATGAAACGATGTATTGGCAGCAGCGCAATAACCTGCGCCAGCAGGCCCAGTCAATTTTGGCCCAAACGGAGGCCGGTTAGGAGACTTTATGAACCACGAAAACCTGGAAAACTCGGCTGTTTCACAGCAAGGTGGCTGGCGGCATTTTCTTTTGCTGGCCAGTGTATTTGGATTAACTTTGGCTCTCATCCTGATCTGGAGACCAGCTAAAACCGGTTCATTGGCAAGCGGCAGTGTCGGCCAGGTCCAATCTGCCCCGGCGGCAAGTGCGCCCATCGAAATTAATCTGCCGGAGCAGCACCAGTTGCCGGTTAGCTGGGAGAATCTCGGATCTCAACTGGTGGCTGCCGGAGCCATTGACGCTGAGCGCTTCATTCAGCTTTATGCCGATGGGGGGCGGCCGTTAACTGCTGCCCAACAGGAACTACTCTATACCGCCAGCGATGAACCCATTGTGATTGATTATCAAAATGCCCGATTTGTGCTCAACTTTTTTTGGGCATTGGGGCTGGTGAACCAAAATCCCATTCTGACAGAAGGTCCCATGATGGAGCAAAGTGAGGGGGACATCGGCCAATTTGCTTCAACCGGCGGCTGGACGTTGGGCCATCACTCAGCCACAGAGCTGTATGCCAGCCAGCCGTTGATTACGCTGACGCCCGAGCAACAAACGCGGCTAGAAGAGGTGGCGTTTAACGTCTACCGGCCCTGCTGCAATAACCATACCGCTTTCGCCGATTGTAATCACGGTATGGCGATGTTGGGTCTGCTGGAGCTGCTAGCCAGCCAGGATGCCACAGTGAAAGAAATGTTTGCTGCGGCCAAGGCGGTGAATGGCTTTTGGTTCCCGCAGCAGGTAGTGGAAACGGCCGTCTTCTTCAAGGCGACCATGAATCTTAACTATGCCGACGTTGATCCACGCATGGCTACCGGCCCTGAGGTTTTTTCTGGCAGTGGCTACAGCCAGGTTAACCAATGGCTGGTCGCTAGCGATCTGCTTGGCCAGCCCCAAGGTGGCGGCAGTTCCTGTGGTACATAATACGGAGAATCATAAATAGACCTCTTGCAAAAGTCACTTAATCGCAAGTGACATGTTGTATAAAGCCGCAATCAAGTTAAATCGCAGCCCAAATCGTTTTCTGCGATTGCGATACCGTTCTTTCAAAATACGA
>CAUJGI010000440.1 GCA_963169155.1 Chloroflexota bacterium | reverse complement strand
GGCTGCTGCATCATTCCGCCGCGCATACGGCTTTCCGAATAAACAATCAGCCCCACTGTTTCACCGTCCACCTCAACAGGCGTCGCCTGATTGAGCCAGCCACGAGGCACCCGGTCACCCACTTGCTGGGTTAGCCCGCCTAACACCACAGTCCCCTGGGTATCGGCGACGAGAAACGACCGTGTCCGGTCACTCTCTGGCCCTGCACCGCCAATGCCAATCCGGTTTAGATTATCCCAACTGCCCGTCGCCTCGTAATAATTGGTCAGCTGGGTCATCAATGCGCTGTCTGATTGGGCCTCGGCAAAAGTGTTGAACTCGTTGGACGAGACACGCCCGGCAAAAAAGGCCACCAGGGCAATGCCCACCAGGCTCACCAGCAAAAAGGCCATGCTCAACTTGAAGACCAGGGAACGCATCATCGTTTACTCCGGCGCAAAGCGGTAGCCGACGCCATAAACCGTTTCCACATAACGCGGCTGGCGCGGGTTTGGCTCGATTTTGGCCCGCAAATTTTTAATATGCACGTCCACCGTGCGCTCCGAACCTTCGAAGGTGGTGCCCTGCAGCCGGTCCAGCAACTCGAGCCGGGAGAAGGCGCGGCCGGGCGCGGCCATCAACATAGCCAGCAGGTCAAATTCGGAGCGGGTGAGATCGATCCGCTCGCCTTCGACTTCGACCAAAAAGCGCTCCAGGTCCAGCGAAACACCGGCCACGCGCAGCCGGGCGCTGCTCTCGACGGGCTGGCTGCCGCGCCGCAGCACGGCGCGCACCCGAGCCAGCAGTTCACGGGGGCTGAACGGCTTGGTGACGTAATCATCCGCACCCAGCTCCAGGCCAATGATTTTGTCGTCTTCTTCCACCCGGGCAGTGAGCAGGATGATGGGCGTCAGCCGTTCCTGGCGATGCACGCGCAGGAATTCGTGGCCGTCCATCTCGGGCATCATGATGTCCAGCAAAATCAGGTCGGGTTTTTCCTGGCGGGCGACAAAGAGGGCATCACGGCCGTTTTTGGCCGTCACCACCCGAAACCCACCCTGCTCCAGGTACGCCTTCACCAGGTTCACCAACCGGGGTTCGTCATCCACCACCAATACAGTTTTGCTCATTGTTATCCTCTGTAGAGACGTTGCAATGCAACGTCTCTACGACAGGTCACGTGCTTGGGCCAATTCCAGCTGGCGCTGCTTTTCGCGGGCGCGCTCGATTTGGTCGGGTGTCAGCGTGTCGGCGCAGGTGGGGCAGCGGACGCCCAATTCGTACTGCGGCGAGGTGCGGTGGTGGGGTTCAACGGCCGTTTTGCACATCGGGCACAGCTCCAGCGGTGCGGGCTGCAAATGATGATCCACCGTCACCCGCTCGTCAAAGACAAAACAGTTGCCTTGCCACAGACTTTCCTCCGGCGGTACCTGCTCTAGATATTTCAGGATGCCATCCTTGAGGTGATACACCGCCTCGAAGCCCTGTTCCAGCATGTAGGCGGTGGCCTTTTCGCAGCGGATGCCGCCGGTGCAAAACATCGCCACCTTTTTGTGGCGGCGCGGATCGAGGTTTTGCTCAACAAAGTCGGGGAACTGGTTAAAAGCGGCCACTTTGGGGTTAATCGCCCCCTTAAATGTGCCCAGCTCTACCTCAAAATCATTGCGAGTATCCACCAAGATAACGTCCGGGTCGCTGATCAGAGCATTCCATTCTGCGGCGGGCACGTACTGCCCCACCTGCTTATTGGGCGTGATGTCCGGTCTACCGAGGTTGACAATTTCCTGCTTCAGCCGCACCTTCATCCGGGCAAACGGCATAAAGTCGGCCTGTGATTCTTTATGAGTCAGGCTGGCAAAAACCGCATCCTGACGCAGGTAGGCCAGCACCGCATCCACGCCCTGGCGGCTGCCCGCAATTGTGCCGTTGATCCCCTCGGCGGCCAGCAAAATCGAACCTTTCACCGCTTGAGAGATGCAGAAATCGTGCAACGGCCGTTGCCGCCCCCCGTAATCTGGCAGCTCCACAAATTTATAAAACGCCGCAATCACAATCGAAGACATTTTCTAACCTCAAAACAGTTTGTCTCCAATATACCCCAAGGCAAAAAGCGTGTCATCCTGCGGGGAGTGGGCAAGATGACACGCGAGGCAAAATGAGTAATTGAGTAATTGTCTAATTACCGAATTACCAGTTACTCAATTACATCTTCATTAAGCGTCCTGGTCAGAACTGTTGCCATTGCCATTGCCGCCATTCGAACCGCCGGGGCCAAAACCACCGCCCCGCATGCCCCCGTGACCGCCATGACCACCATGCATCCCACGTCCGCCGGGGCCGCCGTGCCCACCAAAGCCGAAGTGCGAACCATTCTGGCTCAGCAGCAGGTCAGCCTGTTCCTGGGTGAGGGTGCCATCGGCAACAGCCGCATTAATCGCAGCCGTGCGAGCATCGGAGACGGCCGTCATCAACGTTTCCATGTCAATGCCTTGTTCTTCAGCCAGGTCATAGACATGGGTGCCCTCATCGCGGGCCGCGGCCAGCTCTTCCACGGTCAGGCCGAGCTGTTCGGCAATCACTGCCTGGGCATCGTCGCGGCTAAAGATTTCTTTGCCTAGCTCGCGCAGCGCCTGCATCTCCAGCATCTCGTCCAGCTGTTCCTGGGTGATGGTGCCATCGGCCACCAGCTGAGCCAGCATTGTTTCTTGCACGGCGTCTTGGGCCGCTTCCAGCTCGTCCACGGTCACGCCCAACTCGGCGGCGATCAAGGCGCGGATTTCGTCACGGTCGGGACGGCCGTCTTCAGCCCTTACTGCGGCCATGGCCGCATCGTGTGCCGCTTCCAGTTCCGCAAGCGTTACGCCGAGCTCCTCGGCCAGCAGCTCGCGGGCCGCTTCCCGGTCGATGAGCCCGCGCCCACCCATGCCGTGATGGCCCAAACGGCCGAATCCAGGCGTCACATCTTCTGTTTCCGTACCATCTTCAGGCGTGGTTACCGGATCGTCCGTATCGGGCGCCTCATCCTGGGCAAAGGTGAG
>CAUJGI010000439.1 GCA_963169155.1 Chloroflexota bacterium | reverse complement strand
GCAGCTACGTTGCCTAATTGGCTACGGGTTTAAGCGCTTATTCATGTTAGTCTGTGGCAAAAATGGTCCAAAAAAGAGCATGAAAGATTTCCTCTCGCTGCACAGCTTCTCCGTCCGGCTGCTCCTGGGGTTTATGGTGCTTATCGGCCTTACCACGCTGAGCGCGGGTGTTCCGGCCTACTGGCTCACGCGCAGCCAGCTGGAGCGCCAGGCGTGGTCCCAGGTGGCCAGCGCCCAGGCCGCCACCCAATCTTTGCTGGCGGCAGAACAAGAGCGGCTGGCCGATCAACTGGGGCTGTTTGGTGAACGGCCGACGCTGCAACAGCTTACCCGCAGCCAGACCGCCGACGAGCTGGACCGCTATTTGCAGGATTTCCAAAACCAGAGCGGCCTGGATATTTTGCTGCTGTGTACGGTCGATGGGGCATTGCTGGCGGGGGACGGCGGTTTTACCAGCTGTCCTACGGCCGAAAACCAGGGTGTGGAGCTGCTGGACGGCCGTCCCGTTATCCTTGCTCAGCAAATAGTGCTCGATCAGCAAAATAAGCGGCCGTTGGGCACGGCCGTGGCCGGAATTTGGCTGGAGGATCATCTGCTGCAATACCTTTCCGCGGCCACCGGCACCCAACAGAGTATCGTCCAGGTAGACGGCCGTCGGCTGTCCAGCAACTTTGCTACCACCGGAACGATGGCCCCGATAACGGCCGTTTCCTCCCTGCCTACCGGTGAAGCAGGCGGCCAGGTGCTCACCCTGCACGAGGATGTCTACTACACCGCCTACATGCCGCTGACCAACAGCGGCGGGCAGACGACGCTGATTTCCGAGGTGGCTTTGCAAGTCAATGACCTGGTCGCCACCGGGCAGCAAGCGTTTCTGATTATGGCCATCAGCACGCTCACCGTCGCTGTCCTGGGTTCATTGCTGAGCATTTGGTTTGTGCGGCAGGTAAATGCCCCCTTGCAAAAGCTTACGGTCACGGCCGAAAAAATCAGTCAGGGTGACCTAGTCGCCGCCATTCCGCTATTTTCCAGCCCGGTGGAAATTCGCACCCTGGCCGCCGCGCTGCACCGCAGCCAGGCCAGCATGCTGCGCGCCCTGGAAGAAAAGTCGGAAGTGGGTGAGCGGCTGAACGCGCTGGTGCAGTCGCTGGTAGAAGGTGTGGCCACCTACGATGCCGACGGCAAGGTCACCTTTTGGAGCGAAGGGGCACACGGCATTATGGGCTGGTCGCCCACCGAGGCCGAAGGGCGGCATGTCAACGAGCTGTTCCCGTTGAGCGAAGACCCCGAAAACGACTTTTTGGATTACATGCCGCGCGCCAGCCAGAAAAAGCAGATGGAGGTACTGACCCAGCACGGTAAAAAAGTGGTGCTGGCCATCACCGATTCGCAGCTGATTCCGCCTGGCAGCGACACGGTTCAGGTGGCCCTGGTCTTCCGCGACGTGACGGAAGAGGCAGCCGTGCGCCGCCTGCGCTCCTACTTCCTGGCCAACATTTCCCACGAGTTTCGCACGCCGCTCAGCACCCTCATCGCTTCCCTGGAAATGCTGCTGAACGAGCAGGAAAGCTTCACCCTGGACGAAGTCAGGCAGCTGTTACGGCCGACACACCTCAGCTTGTTAAATTTGCAAACGCTGATCGACAACTTGTTAGAAAGCAGCAGCATTGAGGCTGGCCAATTTACCCTGCGATTTCGCACCTTCCACATTCATGAAGCCATCGAAAATGGGATTAACATTGCCCAGCCGCTGCTGCAACGGCGCAATCAAGCTCTGTCGTTGGCCGAATCGCCCCAGCTGCCAGAAATTGTGGGGGACCCGGCCCGGTTGACCCAGGTGATGGTGAACCTGATCATCAATGCCAGCAAATACAGCCCCATCGGTCAGCCCATTGAGCTGCAATTGGCGCAGCGTGGCGACACGCTGTTTGTGGGTGTGGGCGATCGCGGGCCGGGCATTCCCCCGGCCGAACGGGGCAACCTGTTCCGCAGCTTTGTGCGGCTGGGCAGCGGCGACCAGGAGCAGTACGGCATTGGCCTGGGGCTGTACGTGGTCAAAACGGTCGTCGAGGCGCACGGCGGGCAGGTGGGGGTTAGCGACCGACCGCGTGGTGGTTCCTTGTTCTGGTTTGAAATACCATTGCGGCAAAAGGATGGAGCCTGATGAAGATTTTGGTTGTTGAAGATGATCTTTCGCTGTCAGATGTGCTGGCGTTTTCCCTGCGCCGGGCCGGGTACGAGGTGGTGACTGCCCATGACGGGTTGGCGGCGCTCCAGCTGTGGGAGACGGAAAACCCGGACCTGCTGGTGCTGGACCTGAACCTGCCCAAGCTGGATGGATTGGCCGTCTGCCGACAAATTCGCAGCCAGGCGCAAACGCCGATCATTATTTTAAGCGTGCGCAGCAGCGATGAGGCCGTGGTGAAAGGGCTGGAATATGGCGCAGACGATTATGTGATCAAGCCGTTCAGCCCCACGCAGCTGGTGGCGCGGATTAAGGCGGTGTCGCGCCGGGCGGGCATCACCGAAACAGCCAACGTGCTTGAGGTGGCCGGGCTTGCCTTTAACCGATCGCGCAACGAGGTGCAGCGCCCCAACGGCGAGCCAGTCCGCCTGACCCCTCTGGAAGCCAGGCTGCTGGAGCGATTAATGCTGCATGCGGGCCAGGTTTTGCCGAGTGATTCGTTGATTACGGCCGTTTGGGGCAACGAAGGGGGTGACAAAACAATGCTCAAACAGTTGGTCTACCGCCTGCGCAGCAAAATGATGCCCGATGGCACCGACCACCCCGAATCTGCTTCGCCAATTGAAACGATCCCCGGCGTGGGCTATTCGCTTACCGAAAAATGAGGCAGTTGCGCAAACGTGAAACGTGATGACTCTCTCGTCACGTTTCACGTTTCACGTCACCCCCCACAAAACCCCAAAGTCCAA
>CAUJGI010000438.1 GCA_963169155.1 Chloroflexota bacterium | reverse complement strand
GGCACTGGCGTCGGATCATCGGCGCGCAGGCGGCGATCGTTCAAAAAGGTGCCGTTAATGCCGCCCAAATCTACCAATTCCCAGCCCAGTGCCGTGGCTTGCAGCCGTGAATGATGGCGCGACACGCCGTCGGCGGGCAGCACAATTTCGTTGTCAGCGTGGCGGCCCAGGGTAATGAGCGCCTGGGTGAGCGGCACGGTGCTGGGCGGATGCCCCGGGGTGTTGATGATAAGTTCGTGCCCCGGCGGCGGCTCGGCCACGCGCTCCAAAATGTTCATTTCTTCGCGCAGCATAATTTGGGTGGGTGCACCTTCCAGGGCCACCATGGCGCTGCGCAGGGCGTCGGCCATTTCCGCGCCGTCAGCGTAGCGGTCGCCGGGATTTTTAGCCAGGGAACGGCTCAAAATGGTGTCGATGATGGCCGGGATGTCGCTGCGGATCTGGCGGGCGGGTGTCGGCATCTCGCCGCGCGAATGTACCGCAATAGCGTCGGAGAGGGTCTTAAATTCAAAGGGCAGTCGGTTGGTAAACAGCTCGTAGAGCACTACCCCCAGCGCGTAGAGGTCGGCACGGCCGTCTAGCTTATCGCCCTGGCACTGTTCTGGTGACATGTAAGTGGGTGTGCCCAACGTGGTACCGCTTTGCGTCAGTTGGGAACCTTCTTGCAGCTTCACCAGGCCAAAATCGGTAAGCAGGGCGCGGAAGGGCTGCTCATCTGGCTCGTCTGGCCGGTTGAGCCGCTTGAGCATGATGTTGCCCGGCTTAATGTCCCGATGCACAATGCCGCGCCGGTAGGCATAGTCCAACGCCTCAGCAATTTGGGCGCCAATTTGCAGGCTTTGGGCCAGCGGCAAAAATTTGCGCATACGCTGTAGGCGGCGCAAATGGTCCCGCAGGCTGCCGCCGTTGACAAACTCCATGGCGATAAACAGCCCTTCGGGGGAGTCGCCAAAGTCGAAGATTTGCACCACGGAGGGATGGTCGAGTTGGGCGGCGGTGCGGGCTTCCTGGATGAGGCGGGCGCGAAATTCTTCCTGACGGGCAAAGTGGGCGTGCATCAGCTTAAGCGCCACCTGGCGGTCCAGGTTCACGTCGTAAGCGCGGTAAACGGTGCCCATGCCGCCATCACCCAACAAGGATTCCAGCCGGTAACGGCCGTTTATCGTATGACCGATCAGCGTGTTAGACATCTTCCCTCCTACTGCAAAATGGCTCGCGCGGTCTTTACAAATAGATCGACATCCGCTTCCTGAATCCAGTAATGGGTCACCGCGCGGAAGCTGCGGGAGTAGCCGCCAGAGAGCCAGATGTTGGCCTCGTCGCGCAGCCGCTGGACAAACTGCGCCGGGCTCACCGACGCCGATTCATCCAGCGTAAAAAAGAACATATTGGTTTTTACCAGCTCTGGCTGGAGTTTGATGGCCGGGATTTGCGCCAATCCCTCGGCCAGCCGTCTGGCGTTGGCATGGTCATCGGCCAGCCGCTCCACCATCTCGGTCAGGGCCACCAGGCCCGCCGCAGCCAGGATGCCCGCCTGGCGCATCGCGCCACCAACCAGCTTACGCGCCCGGCGGGCTTGCTGGATAAATTCTTGGGAACCACACAGCACGGAACCGACGGGAGCACACAATCCTTTGCTCAAACAAAAGGTGACGGAATCGACGTGTTGGGTAATTTCGCGGGGGTCCAGGTTGAGAGCAACGGCGGCATTAAACAGCCGCGCGCCGTCCATATGCACAATCAGGCCGTGCTGGTCGGCAATGTGGCGGATTTCCTGGAAATAATCGGGCGCGATGGGATAGCCACCCTTGGCACCGTAACTGTTTTCCACCAGGATGAGGCGGTTGGCGGGGAAATGGGGGTCATCAGGAAAGATCGCTTTTTCGACGGCGGTGAGGTTCATACGGCCGTACACATCCGTGGGCAGTGGGTTGGGCACGATGCCGCCCAGCACCGCCATGCCGCCCGCCTCGGCGCGAAACGTGTGTGAATCCTCCCCCACAATGGCCCCATCACCGCGACGGCCGTGGGTCAGGATCGCCGTCAGGTTGCCCATCGTGCCGCTGGCCACAAACAGCCCTGCCTCTTTGCCCACCATTTCGGCGGCCAGCGCTTCCAGGCGGTTGACGGTGGGGTCTTCGCCGTAGACGTCATCGCCCACGGGCGCATTGGCCATGGCCTGGCGCATGGCGGGTGTGGGCCAGCTAACGGTATCAGAGCGGAAGTCGATTCTATCCATGCTTGAAGTTTACGTAATATTATATTTTTGGCAAACAGGAAGCGGAGGGTGGGTTCACTTTTCCATCATGCCATGGGACGCTAATGAACACAGATAGAGGCTGATTTGGGGCAGGAGTTGGGGGAAAAGCAACGGCCGTTTCCCAAATGATGGGAAACGGCCGTTTTGAGTAAACCACACGAGGTTCTTGAAAGAAGAAGGCGGGTGTATGGTGTGGTTTACGCAAGTAATTGGCAAACTTGACGTCAATCGTTTTGCAGAACTTTCTGCCAATTACATAGAGAGATGATGCCAAACGAAAATTAATCCCCAGAAGCCGCCGCCTGACGGGCACCCAAACGCTCTTTGGTTCGGCCTGTAAACAAGCCTACCAGACGCATCCCCAGCCAGATGATTAATGCCAGTACAAAAACCAGTAAATATTCGATGACCGGAATGCGCACGATCTCGTTTACGTTTTCCCAGCCGCGGCCGCTGTAGACGATTAGTACGCCAGCGATGTAAGCGGCAATAAAGCCCCAACGCCAATATTTGTTCAGCCCCAGGCCGTACATTTGCGTCACCACAAAAATCCCGGCAAAACCAAAGAAGAACATGGGCCACATCGTGTTGGTTTGCAGCGCCACCAGCGTGCCGTGCACCAGCACAGAAATCTCCAGCACCCACGTCCACCATTTGTTCAGGTGCGCCCGAGTAAACATCAGGCTGCCCTGCACCATGAGGAAGAAGGTGTAGATGAAGCCCAGCAAGTGCCCCATCGTTGCTTCCATGGGGTGATACCAGAAGGTGTAGATGACAGCCCAGGCGAAGATGTAGCCGTGATATTTACGAGCCACGCGAGCCGTTTCCTTGAGGAAGCCCACTTTTTTGCCAAAAAAGAGGCCGCGCCGCTGGTTTTCCATCAGCAAGATCATGACCAGCATCAGCACGACCGATCCCTGAGAGCTCCAGATGGAGACATCTTGGGCCAGGCCATCATAAAAGAAGATGGTTTGCAGGAGGTGCAGCACAATAAACACAGCATTTACCGCCAAGGCGACGATATTGATACGCTGCAAGCCGTTGGTGTACTTCAGTTGTGCTTTCTGGCCGAAGTAGATCAATCCCCAGATGGCAAGCTGGTGCAGCAGGTAGCCACCCCAGGCGGTAGCCCGCGTCCAGAAAGTGGGTTCGGGCAGCTGCCAGTAATACCAGGAGGCACCCTGGTCCGGCAGAAAATCTACCTGGGGCAGCGCCCCACGCAGCAGCCAGATGAGGCCGGTAAATAGAAAGCTAAAAATGACCCCGCCCCATAAAGCTTTGGAGCTGGTAAAAGTTTCGGTTGGCTTTTGAGCGGGCTGTACTTTGGTGGTCACGGCCGTTCTCCTTCATTACAGAACAAAACATTAGATTTGCATGGGTATTGTCCATAATTTTACACACTTGTCCATATTTTGCAAAGATGAAAGAGAATATCCATAGACGTCACAGATTACCTCCTCTGTGAAACTCTGGACTTCTCTGTGGAACTCTGTGTTCTTTTTTACAGTTTGAGGGGAATACCCGGCTGTTCAAACAGGTCGGCCGGGGCAGAGGCGGGGACCAGCAGGCGTAAAGCGCCGGGTTTGAGGGTACAGGTGAGCGGGGTGTAGCCCCCCAGTTCTCCGTCGGTCTGGCAGGGCATGGTGGGCGTGGTGTGGATGGTGATGGAACGGCCGTACACCAATTCCATCCCTGGATATTCCCGCCTCCCCGCCTTCATCAACGCGCCGTACTGGAACAGTTTGTAGATGTGCTTGCCCTGGAAAAGCCACACTTCAAACAGACCATCAT
>CAUJGI010000437.1 GCA_963169155.1 Chloroflexota bacterium | reverse complement strand
CCCAGGATGGTGTAGTTGAGCGAAAGGTTATCGCCCTGTTCGGCGATGTAGGCGTTGACACCTTCGCTGTACGCCTCCATGATTTCCAGCATTTCCGGCGCTTCACTTTCGTAATAGGCCAGGGATTCGGCGGCGATGCGGTGCCAGCCCATGGTGCGGATGAAGGTGTCGATATCAAGGGTGGAGGCTCCGGCTATTTCAGAGACGCGGCCGAGACTGACATGACGCCAAAATTCCATCTGCCAGAAGCGATCCTGGGCGTGGACGTAACCCTGAGCCAGGAAGAGGTCATGTTCATTTGCGGCGTAGATGTGGGGGATGCCGTTTTCGTCGCGGTAGACGTTAACTTCGTCTTGCAGACCAGGCAGGGTGAGGGTGGTGTCGGTGTCGGGGAACGGCCGTCTCACGTTCACCAGACCAACAATGGCTGCAACGACAATCAGCAGAGCAATAATGCCAAGTAAAATGAATCCAATGCGGGCTGCCAGTTTCATCTTTTCCTCCAGTGCGGTATGGGCTGCGCCGGGGCCATCACGCGGCGTTTGTGGCTGCGGCACAGCGGGTTGAATCGGCCCAATGATACCCGGTTTGGCGACGGGCAACTAGAGGAGAATGAGGGGAAGGGAAGCGGCCGTTCGCGCCAACACTTCCCTCGCTGACCAGATCGGGAATACCTACGGTCGTCTACAAAAAATAATTGAGTAACTGGGTAATTGCCCAATTACTCAATTACCCCATCACATTCTTATCCCGCCAACAAGTGCCAGATTTGCGCCACAAAAAAGGTCACGATAAAGCCCATCACCAGCGGCAGCAGGGCAGCAACGGCCGTCCACTTTTTGCTGCCCGTTTCCTTGTAGATGGTGTAAATGGTGGTGCTGCACGGGTTGTGCAGCAGGGAGAAGAGCATGAGGTTAACGGCCGTTAACAGCGTCCAGCCCCCCGCGCTAAACAACGCCAGCGTGTCCGCCTGCGACTCCAGCTCAAACATGACGCCCGCGCCCGCACCCGCATTGGCGCCGGTGACCAGCACCGTCAGCATCAGCACGGTGGGAATCACAATTTCGTTGGCCGGAATGGCGACGATGTAGGCCACCAGAATCACGCCGTTCAGTCCCAGCAGCAGGCCAACTGGATTCAAAAAGGTGACCAGATGCTCGGCAATGCTCACGCCGCCAATCGTAATGTTGGCGCTGAGCCAGATGGCCGCCCCGGCGGGCAGGGCAAACGTCACGGCGCGCCACAGCACAATCAGGGTGCGGTCAATCACCGAGGTGTAAATCGTTTGCCAGATGCGCGGCGGGCGGTACGGCGGCAGCTCCAGGCTAAAGGTGGACACCTCCCCCTTGAGCATGGTGCGGGACAGCCCCCACGACACAGCAAAGCTGATGAACACGCCCAGCAGAGCAATGCCCACCACCGACAGCGCCGAAATGAGGCCGCCCAGGTAGGCGGGCACCAGACCCCCCATAAACAGGGAGGCGATGAGGATTTGGGTCGGCCAACGGCCGTTGCACAAGGCAAAATTGTTCGTGATGATGGCGATCAGCCGCTCGCGTGGGCTGTCGATGATGCGCGTCGCCACCACGCCAGCCGCATTGCAGCCGAAACCCATCATCATGCTCAACGCCTGCTTGCCGTGTGCGCCCGATTTGCGGAAGATGTTGTCCAGGTTAAACGCCACGCGCGGCAGATAGCCAAAATCTTCCAGCAGGGTAAACAGCGGGAAGAAGATGGCCATCGGCGGCAGCATGACGCTGACCACCCAGGCGGTGGCCAGGTACATGCCGTCGATCAGGAAGCCGCTCAGCCACCAGGGGAAGCGTAGAAAATCAGCGCCCTGGTGCAGCAGCGGCACGGTTTTGTCAATGAGCAGCGTTGCCAGCATGGCGGAGGGCACATTTGCCCCGCTAATCGTCAGCCAGAATACCACCGTGAACAGTAAAATCATCATGGGGAAGCCCCAGACGCGGCTGGTGACGATGCGGTCGATGGTGCGATCCAGGTCGAAGCGCGGCTTCTCCTCCGGGCGGGTCACGGCGCGGTCGGCCAATTTGGCCGCCTCGGTGTAAATGCCTTCCATCAGCTGTTCATGAAATTCGGGGCCAATTTCCCAGCGTAGGGATTCGGCCGTTTGCAAAATATCAGTCGGGTTTACGGTAGGATTTCCAGTCGTCATGAGACCACCTCCAGCGAAATGGCCCGGTTGGTTGGCATGGTTTCTAGTTCAAAAGACACCAGTTCTGGTCGGGTCAGATCGCCCAGTTCGCCCTGGCGCACGGCCTGGATCAGCCGTTCGTCGCCGTCCAGCAGGCGCAGGGCCACCCAACGGGCGTTGGGCAAGCCGGGGAACGCTGTCTCGATTTGTGGCACCAGTTTGGCCAGCGCCTGTTTAATTGCCGGGGATTCGGATTTGGCGCGGTACGGCTTGCAGATGGTTTGGCCGGTGGCAACTTCGTGAATGGCTTGCAGCAGGTCTTGTAAGCCTTCGCCCTGGCGAGCGGCCGTGGGCACGACCGGCACCCCCAGGTCGCGGGCCAGCCGTCGCTCGTCCACTTTCAGCTTGTGGCGGCGCGCTTCATCAATCAGATTCAGGCAAACGACGGCCCGATCGGTAATTTCCAGCACTTGAAGCACCAGATTCAGGTTGCGCTCCAGCCGGGTGGCATCTACCACAATCACGGTCACGTCGGGCTGGCCAAACAGGATGAAGTCGCGGGCGACTTCTTCGTCCAGGCTGGTGGAGAGCAGGGAGTAGGT
>CAUJGI010000436.1 GCA_963169155.1 Chloroflexota bacterium | reverse complement strand
CACCGTATCGTTATCATTTGCGTTGAGCGAGAGGCCAATGGTCAGGCCCTGGCTGGGCGTCAGGTTGAGGTCGGTCCAGGGAATGGCTGCTTCCAGCGTGTAGCCGGTGCCGGTTTGCTGCGCCGCCACGGTAACACGATGCCCGCCCGGCGCATCGAGAATCCCGCCGCTGTCCGTGCCCTGGTAGCGAAAGGCCACCGGCCCGCTGCCCGCAAAGCTGCCTGGCGATAGGGTAATCTGGAAATTGTCCGGGCCGAGGCTGCTGCTGACGCCGCCCTGGCGATTGGTGTCGAACTGCATGTCCACGCTGTCACCGCGATAAATGAGGTTGCCGCTGGCGGTTTGCACGTGGATGTCGTCCGTCACGCGCACGGCGATGTAAAGATTGGCGTCATCCCAGGCCAGCTGCCAAACGGCCGTTAGATCCGCCGATCCGTCCCATCCCGCCACGCTGTATACGCGGTTGCCCGAACTGACCGCCGCGACGCCCGCCCATTCACCCAGGCTGCCGTCGATGGTGGGTGGGGCCGACAGGCGTACGGCCGTAACGGTGCCACTGCTGGCGGGCACGGTGGGGGCAGAAATGGGCAGGGTGCTGGTGGCGGCAATGTTGGGTTGATCGGTGAGGGCAGCGGCCGTTTCCGCCACAGCCGAAGTTGGCAGCACAATCGCAGGCGTATCCCCTTCTGCGGGATCGCTCAGAAGCTGCGTCCAGACAAAATAAACCGCCACGCCACAAAGCACCAGGCCAAACAACACCACAATACCAATGCCGACCGTCAACATCGTGCGTGAACCGGACCGCGCCGATTCCGGCTCCAGATCAGCCCAATCGTCTTCCATATTGGGTGGTGGTTGTTTCATGAGATTTCCTTTTGGTGGCTAGTGGCTGGTGGTTTGTCAGGGCAAGCAACCAGCCACCAGCCACCAACCCCTACCCCATTAATTATGCGCTGTTCACAGGCTCAGGGGCAAATACTGGCAACTCCCCCCCGATCCTTTATAATTTTTGCAATGAGCAGCCATTCTGCGCCAAACCGACCCCGCAGCGTAACTATTACCTTTTGGAGTGTTATTTTTTTAGGAACATGGAATCTTGGGCGAGCCATTGCCATTGGTCACCAGATCGAAATAGCAAAGGTTCTTGGCATTCAACCCGACCCTCGTCTGCGCCTGGCAGGCGCGGTGCTTTTTACAGTTTTGTTTTTTAGCCTGGCGTGGCAGCTCTGGCGGAGACGGCCGTTTGCCATTCGGGCCATTCCCGTTACCATTGCCTGGTATACCGCGTACGAAACGGCCGTCTGGCTTCTCTTTGCTCAGCCGCCGCGTAATTGGTCCTTGTGGTTAACCACCACGCTCATTCTTATCGGCACTGTCTTTTTTACCAGGTGGGCGCTCCGGCGCGCCGCCCAAATCCACTTTTACTATGAGCAATAAACTCGAAAAACTCCAACACCTACGACAAGAGTCACAACAGGGCGGCGGTCCCGAGCGCATTGCCCGACACAAAGAAAAAGGCAAGATGACCGCTCGTGAGCGGATTGAACTCTTGCTAGACAAAGGCTCCTTCCGCGAGATCGACGCCTTTGTCACCCATCGCGAGCGCAACTTTGGCATGGACAAGCAGCAGTTCCTCGGCGACAGCGTGGTGACGGGCTGGGGGACGGTAGACGGCCGTCTTGTCTACGTCTTCAGCCAGGATTTCACCGTTTTTGGCGGCAGCCTCAGCCAGGTGCACGCCGAAAAGGTGTGCAAAATCATGGATATGGCTATGCGTAACGGCGCGCCAGTCATCGGCCTCAATGACTCGGGCGGGGCGCGCATTCAGGAAGGTGTCGTCAGCCTCGGCGGCTACGCCGACATTTTTCTGCGCAACACCCTGGCCTCTGGCGTGATTCCGCAAATCAGCGCCATCATGGGGCCGTGCGCGGGCGGTGCGGTCTTCTCGCCCGCCCTCACCGACTTCATCTACATGGTCAAAGAGAGCAGCTACATGTTCATCACCGGGCCAGACGTGGTGAAAGCCGTCACCGGCGAAGAGGTCTCCTTTGAAGAGCTGGGCGGGGCGATGACCCACAACGAAAAAAGCGGCGTGGCCCACATGGCCGCCGAAACAGAGGCCGACGCGCTGTATCTCATCCGCGAATTGATGAGCTACCTGCCGTCCAACAACATGGAAGATCCGCCATTTGTGCCCACCAAAGACGACAGCCTGCGCACCGAAACGGCACTCAATAACATCGTTCCGGACAATCCCAACAAGCCGTACGACATCAAAGAAGTGATCCATCTCATCATGGATGACGGCATTTTTTACGAGATTCAGGAGCATTATGCCCAGAACATCGTGGTGGGCTTTGCCCGCCTGGGCGGCTTTTCCGTGGGCATTGTGGCCAACCAGCCGATGGTGCTGGCGGGCGTGTTGGACATCGCCGCCAGCGAGAAGGCGGGCCGCTTTGTCCGCTTCTGCGACAGCTTCAACATCCCCCTGATTGTGTTTGAGGATGTGCCCGGCTTTCTGCCCGGCATCAACCAGGAGCACGGCGGGATTATTCGCCATGGGGCCAAGCTGCTCTACGCCTTCTGCGAAGCCACCGTGCCCAAAATCACCGTCGTCACCCGCAAGGCGTACGGCGGCGCGTACTGCGTCATGAACAGCAAGCACATCCGGTCTGACCTGAACCTGGCCTGGCCCACGGCCGAAATTGCCGTCATGGGTCCCGATGGTGCGGTCAACATCATTTTCCGCCGCGAAATTACCAGCGCCGACGATCCCGTCACCCGCAAAACAGAGCTGGTGGACGATTATCGCGAACAGTTTGCCAATCCATACGAAGCCGCCCGGCGCGGCTACATCGACGACGTGATCGAGCCAAGCCAGACCCGGCCACGCCTGATCAACGCGCTGAACATGCTGCAAAACAAACGGGACCACAACCCACCGAAGAAGCACGGGAATATTCCCCTTTAACCGGTAATCGGTAAACCGTGAACGGTAATCGGTTACTGTTTACCGATTACCGTTCACCGATTACCGACCACCGACCACTGATTACCGAAACAATGGCTACAGACAGTTTACTTCCCAAGAGATTTAACAAGTTGCTCATCGCCAACCGGGGCGAGATTGCCATGCGCATTTTGCGGGCGTGCCACGAGTTGGGCATCAGCACCGTGGCGGTGTACTCGGACGCTGACAGGAATGCACTGCATGTGCGTTATGCCACCGAGGCATACCACATCGGCCCATCGCCCGCGCGCGACAGCTACCTGCGCATGGACAAAATTATTGAGGTGGCCAAGCAGTCCGGCGCAGAGGCGATTCATCCGGGTTATGGCTTTTTGTCGGAGCGGGCGGAGTTTGCTCAGATGTGTGTGGACAACGGGCTGGTGTTTATTGGCCCGCCCCCGGAAGCGATCCGGGTGATGGGAGACAAACAGATGGCGCGGGCAACGGCCGTTGCTGCTGGTGTGCCTGTTGTGCCCGGCGGCTCTGGCGAAACAGA
>CAUJGI010000435.1 GCA_963169155.1 Chloroflexota bacterium | reverse complement strand
TCTCTTGGTCTACGATGGTAAGCATCAGTTTAAAGAGTTGGTGCGGAACACCGGTCAAGCGCTTGAATTCTTTGTCTCGCTTGTCTTTGATGTTTTCGTATTTCATGGTTTCAATGATACTTCATTTACTTATGCAAGAGGTCTAATGAAAAAATGGCTGTGCTTAATTGCCTTAACCTTGCTGGCTGTGGGATTAGCGGCCTGTGGCGGCCCGCCCCAAATTTCGGTACCTGAAGCCAGTTTGGCTTTGGGCGATGTGGTGAACGGGGAGATTGTTACCCGGGAAGTGACGGTACAAAATGTCGGCGAGTCCGACCTGATTATTGAAGCGGTTACCACTTCCTGCGGCTGCACGGAAGCGGCCGTTTCCCCCATGCGCATCCCCCGCGACGACAGTGGCGTCCTGACAATTCGTTTTGATTCGGGCGCACACGGGCCAGACCTGACGGGGCAGCTCATTCGGCAAGTATTCATTGCCACCAATGACCCGCAGCAGCCGGAAATCATAGTAGAGTTAGAGGCCAACATCCTGCAGCCATCTGAACCATAGGCCATTTGGCTTATGACCTATGCGCCAAACGGCTCAAGGCATTGCCAGCCAAACCGTACTAAAATTGGTCATTATCGTGTGGTACAACAACCCTCAACTCTCAATGTAAGGAGAAAAACTGTGAAAAGATTGGCTGGCTTTTTGGTGATACTGCTGTTATTAACCCTCGTGGCCTGTGGTTCATCTGAACCAACACCGCCGCCGACGTTGTCCCTTTCCCTACTGGCTACCGACATTGCTTATGACAAAGAGCGCATTGAAGTGATGGCCGGGCAACCAGTAAGAATAATGTTAAATAATGAAGGGGTACTGGAACATGATTTTAGTATCATGGAAATCCCCCATGTGGGGGAGGTTATGGGCGAAGAGATGGAAGAAGAGATGGGGCATGATATGAGCGCAATGGAAATGGACCCAGAAGTTCATGTAGCGGCCCCCATTGGCGGTCGTGGCAGCGTTGAATTTACCCCATCCACGCCGGGCGAATATGAATTCTTCTGCACAACTGCCGGGCACAAAGAGGCAGGCATGAAAGGAACGTTGGTGGTTCAAGCGCCTTAAGTTTGAAGACGGAAGGTTGCGAGGAAACGGCCGTTAATCACTGAGAACGGCCGTTTTTCTTTTATATGCGAAGGACCGCTAACGCCGCTTTAATTTGCAGTTTAAAAGCAGATGACGGCCGGTCTTCTCCATCATCAACCAGGGAGAGCCAGGTACGGCCGTTGTGGCTGTGCGCTACGACAGTCGCCGGACGCTGCTCTGTCCCGTACACCAACAACACCACCATATCGCAATCGCAATTACCGGCATGATGGGGGCAGGTACAGGGGGTATCGGCCGCCAGCGCCGCTCGCAGGTCAAAAGAGCGGGACACGTGCAAACCGGTCTGCGCCAGCAGGCGGATAAACCAGTTAACCGCTTCTGCACTTGGTTGGTTTAGAGTCAATAATTGCGCCATCGAGCCATCTCCTGCATTTCGTTCTTTACTACTTTAACCGAAATCCCTACTCACGGTAAGCGCAAAATATCGTACGACTCTATAAGCCATTTGGCGTATAAACTGCCTGAACATTGGCGATCTGAGCCTGTCGTACTACAATAACGTCGTAAATCATCCAGAGGAGATATTTTGTCCGTGAACGCTTACACACGACTGACAAATAGTTCCGGTAGGGGGGCCGAGAAGCTGCTCGGTGAGCTGGAGTTGGAAGTGATGCATGTCATCTGGGAACGAGGAATAGTGACCGTGCGCCAGGTGCTGGAGACGCTGGTGGAGACACGGCCGTTAGCCTATACCACCGTCATGACCGTCATGAACCGGTTAGCCGACAAGGGACTGTTAATCGTCAATAAACAGGGCAAAACCTATCACTATCGCCCTGCCTACACCCGCGAGGCGTTCGAGGCGCAAGCAGTCAGTCAGGTTGTCCAATCCCTGATTACTGATTTTGGCGGTGAGATCGCCATCAGCCAGTTTGTAGAACAATTGACGGCCACCGACCCAGAACAGCTGGCGCGGCTGGCAGAGTTGGCGGAAGCAGCTCAAGGGGAACGTGATGAAGCATAGACCTGGCTCCCGGTTACTCATGCCTTTGTTCAGCTTAACTATTGTCTGCCTGGTGACGGCCGTCCTGCATCGCCTGATGGATGGTCCCATGCCGCTGTGGGCGGTGTGCTGCTATGCGCTGGAAAGGTTGTTGCCAGAGACCCTGACGCTGTGGCTGGCCGTCCTGGCTCGCGTCCTCCTCATTTTGGTGTTGATGGCCGGCGGCAGCGTATGGTGGCGGCGAATGTGGCAAACCCATCACTTTGTTATGAAGCTACAAGCGGCCGCTGTGAGCATCCGCCCGGCGCGCCTTGATGTCTTATGCGCCCAATTGAGTCTCTCGCCACCGGTAGTGGCGCTGGCCACGCCCGTGCCACTGGCTTTCTGTTATGGGCTGTTGCGGCCGCGCATCTGCCTCAGTGCCGGTCTGATAGATGCGCTTAACGATAAAGAATTGAAGGCCGTTTTGCTGCATGAGAACTATCACTGCCGCCATTACGACCCTTTACGCACGCTCCTGGCCGAGACGTTGGCTGCCATGCTCTTTTTCCTGCCGGCCGTGGCCGAATGGCGCGATATGTTTCTGACTTCAATTGAATTAACGGCCGACCGCCAGGCCATTCACCAGGTTGGGCGACCTCCTCTAGCCGGAGCTATGTATAAACTACTGACCCATCCCCAGGCAATCCGGCTCTCGCCAGCCATGAGCGGCGTTTGTGGTTTCAGCGCCACACAGTCCCGTCTCGGCCAATTGCTAGATGATGCCCCTACGCTGCCCCATTTTTCTCCACGCACTCTTGTGATTAGCAGCCTGGCGCTAACACTTGGCTGTATTCTGCTTCAGCTTTCTCTTTCCTAACCTAAACAGTTCCTAAATAATCCATTCCCAGCCGGGCTATACTGAACGGTTTTTTGGCAGCCAGCCACATATCTACTACAATTTCGTAGTAGATTACCGTCAGGAATGAGTTCTTTCACTGATTCCTGACCCAGGAGAGATAGGATGCGCCAATTATTTGCCCGGTTTATCTGGTGGACTTTGCTGCTGCTGGCAGGATCATTATTCGTTGCTTGCAGTGATAGTAACACCACCTCGCCGCTCGCCGAACCGGCCACAGACCGCCCGACGTTTGTCTGGATATTCTCTGATCCCTGACCGCAATGAGACCAAATGCGGCCCATCGTGAATGGGCTGGAAGCGGAATACGGCGACCGGATTGATTTCCGGCGCTACAACATCATAACGGACGAAGGCAATGCCTGGGCCACCGAATACGGGTTGCGCGGCCATCCCGCCTTTTTGCTGGTAGATGAACAAGGCCAGGAACAGTGGCGCTATGTGGGCGTTGTGCCTGAAGAAACGATGGAAGCGGCGTTAACGGCCGTTTTACCTTAGCAAGCGGCCAACGAAAACGCATCAAGTGGCCGCACAATTCTTCCGCTAACTTATTTGCGGACGGTCACTTAGCAACAGATCCTACTGCCCCAAAATTTATGCCCCTTCTATAACCTCGATACATTGATGTTATTGTTTGCTACTGCTATAAGTACTACATAATTGTAGTATTCTGGTTAGGGTCGGTAATGCTGTTCAACAAAGGTAAACGGCATTGACTGCCAAACAACAGGCAATTCAAAAGGAGAGAGTCATGAAGGTAAAAGATGTGATGACCAACAACCCGGCTTGCTGTACGGCCGATACGAATTTGCAGGAAGTGGCCCAGATGATGGTTGAAAACGACTGTGGCTGTATTCCCGTCGTAGAGAACGAGGAAACATTGAAACCAGTGGGTGTTGTAACCGATCGGGATATTTGCTGTCGCACCGTTGCCGAAGGCAAGAATCCGCTAGATTTGACGGCTGGTGATGTCATGTCTAGCCCAGTAGCTACCGTCACTCCTGAAGACAGCGTGGATGATTGCTGCCGGGTCATGGAAGAGAATCAGGTACGCCGTGTTCCTGTCGTTGATCAACAGGGTGGCTGCTGCGGTATGGTAGCCCAGGCCGACGTGGCTTTGAAGGCATCTGAAGACGCAACGGCCGATGTTGTGAAGCAGGTATCGCAGCCCGCTCAAGCCGCGTCACGTGTAAGCATGACTGCCTGAAGCAGGATAGTGCGGTTTAAGATTGGAACATGAATTTACCACAAGGGGTAATCCTCGTCACTGGCTCCAGCGGCCTGATCGGGTCAGCAGTTATCAAGCGTCTGGCCAGGGATTTTCAAGTCGTGGGCTTTGATCGCGAAGGCGACCCGTACCCACCCACTGAGGCTGAATGTGTCTGTGTCGATGTCACCTCCGAGGAAAGCGTGCAGGCTGGTTTGAGTCGGCTGCGCTATGCTTATGGGGAGCACGTCACTTCAGTGATACACCTGGCCGCCTACTACGATTTTTCGGCTGAGCCAAGCCCTAAATATGAAGCTGTCACTGTGCAGGGGACAGAGCGGTTGCTGCGCGGCCTGCACGATTTCCAGGTTGAACAGTTTATCTTTTCCAGCACTATGCTCGTCCACGCCCCCAGCCAGCCAGGGGAGCGTATCAACGAGGAGTGGCCGCTGGAGCCAAAGTGGCCTTACCCCGAATCAAAGTTGAAGACAGAAGAACTCATCCGCGCCCAACGGGGTACCATCCCGGTTGTGTTCTTACGCATTGCCGGTGTCTATGACGATCTCTGTCACTCTATCCCCCTGGCACACCAGATACAGCGTATCTTCGAGCGGCAGTTCACCAGTCACTTCTTTCCCGGCCACCCGGCGCATGGACAGGCTTTTCTGCATCTGGACGACCTGGTTGAGGTTTTTGCCCGGCTCGTAACACGCCGCAACCAGTTAGCGCCTGAACTACCGCTGCTCGTCGGCGAGCCAGAAACCCTGAGCTATGACGAACTACAACACACGTTTGGCCGTTTGATTCACGGGGAGGAGTGGGAAACGATCCAGGTCCCCGAAAAAATAGCCGAAGCCGGTGCCTGGCTGCAAGACCAACTGCCAGGTGAGGAGCCGTTTATCAAGCCGGCGATGATTGAGTTGGCCGACGATCATTACGCGCTTGACATTAGCAAAGTATGTACACTATTGGATTGGGAACCAAAACATACTGGCTCTTTGGGATTTCCTGGGGTTTGCAACGAATTGACGCGAATTATCACGAAAATTAGCGTTAATTCGGGCTAATTCGGTGCAAAAAACAGGTTGACCCCGCCAAATCCTAAAGACCCAACATACTTTACACGATACGATCCCAAAGATGGTGACGGCGCTCAAAGCTGACCCGGCCGATTGGTATCAGAAAAACAAGCTAGAACTGCCCAAAGAATTAGAAAGGGAAACCGCCCAACGCTCCAAAGAACGAGATAAAAAAGGGGAATCGCAGCCGCGGCACAGGGATGGAAAACCCGGCCATGCTGACATGACGGCCGAGAAGCACACGGACATGGCTACACGCGGTGTCACCCGGCCGCAAATGGACATGGGTGATGGACATGAGGAGATGACCCCTGAGATGCGCCAGGAGATGCAGCACCAGCACCATACACAGACATTGTGGATCTACTTCCTACTTGTCTTGCTTGGTGTTTGGCTCATCAGCAGTCCCTTTACCTTGGGGTACGCGGATGCCAGCACGTTTGGAGAAACAGCAGCACGTGTTACCGTCGAACGTGATTTACTTCCTCCTGCCGTCCGTGGTGAGAGAATGCTCTGGAGCGATCTTTTGAGCGGAATAGCACTGGTTATTTTGGGCCTGCTTTCCCTTAACCCGCGTCGCTTGTGGGCGCCGTGGGCTGCATCTCTGGTCGGCGTCTGGCTGCTTTTTGCCCCGGTCATCTTTTGGGCGCCCTCCGCAGCGGCCTATGCCAACGATACGTTCGTCGGTGCCCTGGTCATCGCCCTGACTATTCTCATTCCCGGCATGCCCGGCATGATTCTGATCATGCAGTCCGGCCCGGAAGTGCCACCTGGTTGGAGTTACAACCCCTCTTCCTGGCTGCAGCGCGCCCCGATTATTGCCTTGGGCTGGGTCGGCTTCTTCCTCTCACGCTATCTGGCCGCCTATCAATTGGGCTATATCAGCGCCGCCTGGGATCCCTTCTTCGGTGCGGGCACGATGCAAATCTTGGATTCGGACATCTCACGCGCCTGGCCAATTTCCGACGCGGCGCTGGGTACCATCGCCTATACCTTTGAAGCCTTGATGGGCTACATGGGCGGGACGCAGCGTTGGCGCACCATGCCCTGGATGGTCACCTTTTTTGGCATCCTGGTCGTTCCCCTGGGCATTGTCAGCATCACTCTGGTCATCCTGCAGCCGGTGGCTGTGGGCACCTGGTGCACCTTTTGCCTCATCACTGCCCTGGCCATGCTGATCATGATTCCCCTCACGCTCGACGAGGTTCTGGCGATGGGCCAGTTTCTGGTCAACAGAGTGCGTGCTGGCGAGCCCTTCTGGCAGGTCTTTTTCAAAGGCGGCACCGTCAAGGGCGGCGGCCTGGATGAACGGTCACCGCGATTCACGGCTCCACCGCGTAAATCTTTCCCGGCCATGGTCTGGGGCGTTAATGTGCCCTGGAATCTGCTCCTCAGCGCGGCCCTTGGCGTCTGGTTAATGGCGGCGCCAGACCTTCTCAGCAGTCAAGGAGCTGTGGCCAACAACAACCACCTGGCGGGTGCGCTGGTGGTGACCATCGCTGTGATTGCCATGGCGGAGGTGGCCCGCCCTCTCCGTTTCCTGAACATCCCCCTCGGCCTCTGGTTCATCGCTGCGCCGTGGCTGCTTCAAGGAGCAACGGCCGCTTCGACCTGGAATAGTGTGCTTGTCGGCCTGCTCTTGATTCCCCTCAGCCTGCCGCGTGGGCCGGTGCGGGAGCAATATAGCGGATGGCAGCGATACATCCGTTAGGCTCAGGGAAAGTCGGAAGCAGTACGCCATTCTAAATAGTTGCTAAATAAAATAGCTCTACTTTATCTGTGTAACCAGATAAGGGTTGTTCGTTATTCGCCAATCTACTACAATCTTGTCGTAGATTGGGTCTGCCTGAAGTAGCCGACGGCAAATGACCAGATACCTGGTGCAACGATTCAAGTTGTCTGCCGACCGGCTGAATTGATTGATAAGGAGATAGCAATGACTGGATGTTGCGGTATGGCGGGTTGGATGATGATTCCAGGATTGATTTTGCTCCTGGTAGTTGTCGCCGGGGTAATCGCGTTGGCTGTCTGGGCCGTTCGGCGTTCCGGCACATCAAGCCAACCAGCCGGTAAAAACGATGCAGCCTATGAGGCCTTAAAACGACGGTACGCTCAGGGCGAGATTGACTCAGAGGAATTCGAGCGGATGAAGCGCCAGCTTGACGAAAGCTAAAGGAGCGTAAACGATGGAAGAGATGATTGCCGAGTGTACGGAAATGATGAACTCAATGAACAGTATGATGGGGAGTGGCATGATAGGTATCATGGGCGGCGGCATGATGCAAGGGGGCATGATGAATAGCGTGATGACCCCTGGTGGATTTTGGGCTGGCTCCTGGTCCTTGCCGTGATTGCCGCCATCGGGCTGGCGATGGTTTGGGCGTTTCGCCGTCCGGTCAGAGCAGTAGACCAACCAGGCGAGACGCTGCTGACCATCCTCAAACGCCGTTACGCCGCTGGCGAGATTGACGCTGACCAGTTTGAGAAGATGAAGGTCCAAATCGGCGAGGGTTAACAAATGCCTCCCATTGATTCGGGTAACAAGCGTCGGCAGAGACGGGCAAGCTGGCTGTTGAGCAGCTTGATTATAGGCGCGGTTATTGGCGGGTTCATCTTTTTAATTGTCCGGCCGCAGTCTCCCACCAATACAAACGAGCCGGAAACGGCCGTTATCACCCTGTCTACTTCAACTTTGGCAACACCCTTCCCGGTCGTCTCCACGGTGGCGGCCGTTGAACCTTCAGACCAAGATGGCCAATTTGGTGTCGAAGTGGGTCAGCCAGCGCCAGGTTTTACCCTGATGTCGCTTGACGGCGATGAAGTGTCGCTGGCCGATTACCAAGGCCAACCGGTATTGATTAACTTTTGGGCCAGTTGGTGTCCGCCTTGCCGCCTGGAGATGCCCGACCTGGTGGCCGCCTACGAAGCCCACAAGGACGAGGGGTTTGTCATCCTGGCGATTGACCTGACGTTCCAGGATTCCATAGCGGATGTAGAAACGTTCGTCGAGGAGTTTGATATGACTTTTCCGGTGCTGCTGGATCAGGATGGCGCAGTGACCAATGAGCAGTACCGGCTGCTTGGTTTGCCCATGAGCATTTTTATCAGCCGCGCAGGAGTCATCACACGCCTGCACATCGGCGCGATGAGCGGAGACCAGGTGGACGAATTTATAGCCGAACTTGTAGCAGGATAGCAGCAAATACTTTCTTTGAGGTAACTAATGGATGTGAACACGATTTTACTTGTACTGGCAGCGGTGGGTTGCCCTGTCATCATGGGCATCATGATGTGGTGGATGATGCGTGACGGCTCTCGCCAGGGTCAAGCGCCAACATCTGAACAACCGTTGCCGGTCAATGCGGCCGGGCGGCTGGCCGACCTCCGGCAGCAGCGCCAGGCTTTGGAAGCCGAAATTGCTGAAGTCACTCGTATTGCCGAACTAGAAGCCAGACGGGAGCAATTGATGTCTGGCGAACCTTCAGCTTCCGGCAGGCAGCACAGCGATACGGCCGATCAGGAACTGGTAAAGGCTGCATGAATGAATTCATTGCCGGGTACTACGTCTGGTTGAGTGGCCTGGCCAACTGGTTAACGGCCCCCATTAGCAACCTGGAAAACACGATTAACATTCCTCTGATTTCCGTGTTGTTGTTTGGCTTACTGGGTGCGACCGCGCCCTGCCAGTTAAGCACCAACGTGGCGGCGCTGGCCTACCTGTCACGGCAGGTAGAAACGCCGCGCCGGATGTGGGGGCAAACGGCCGCTTTCATCGTCGGCAAGGTGACGGTATATTTGCTGGTTGGCGGTATCGTGGTCGGTCTGGGTTTGCAGTTCGGCCAGCTTACGCAAACGGCCGTGCCGATGGCCGTTTTTGCCCGCCGCGCCCTGGGGCCGCTGCTGGTCGTGGTTGGCTTATTCATGCTGGGCCTGATCTCATCCCGTCTATCAGTGAGCGGCCGTTTCTCCACCTGGCTGGAAGCCAAAGCGCGGGGAAGCCAGGGATTATTGCCCGCCTACCTGATGGGCGTTGCCTTTTCCTTCACCTTTTGCCCCACCCTGTTCTGGCTCTTTTTTGGCCTGACCATTCCCCTGGCGATTGCTTCTCCTGGTGGTATGGTATTCCCCGGCGTTTTTGCGGTGGGTACGGCCGTGCCGGTATTGATTTTGGCGGCCTTGCTTGCCTCTGGTTCCGTTAACGTCCGGCAGGCTGTGAAGCGGTTCAAAGCGGCCGATGTCTGGCTGCAAAGGGTAGTGGGCATTGTGTTTATCCTCATCGGCCTGAATGAGATTGTGCTCTACTGGTTCATCTGATGATTCGCTGGCTTTTCGGGTTTCTCGTCTTAGGCAGTGGGCTGCTGGTCGCTTGCGGTGCAGCGCCGGTAACGTCTACACCAACCGCCACGCCCGACCCGGTAGCACAGGGGCGTGAAGTTTTTCTGCGTGTCTGCGCCGAATGTCACGGTCAAAATGGGGAAGGGTACGCCAACGAGCTGGCTGCCCCGGCGCTGGATGCCAGCGAACACGCCTGGCATCACCCCGATCAGCAAATCCGCGATTGGATTGCCAACGGCAAGCTCGGACTCGGTAGAGAAATGCCCGCATTGGGCGACCAGCTTGCCGAGGTAGAGATTGAAGCTGTGATCACTTACCTGCATACGCTCTGGACGCCGGAACAACTGGCAACGCAGCAGGACATCACCAACCGCTATGGCCCACAGGCAGGAGATGGCGATGGCTGATGAATTAACAACGACCCTGCCGGCAACGGCCGAACGCAAAAGTAAACCCTGGCGACAATGGCTGATTTGGGCCCTGCTGCTGGCTTTTTTAGCCATGCTTGGCTGGGGGCTGTATCGCGCCCAAGCCGGACAGCGGGATCATGGCCCGGCCCCGGACTTCACCCTGGAACTCTACGATGGCGGCACGTTCCGCCTGTCGGAACAGCGGGGTAAGGTGGTGATGGTCGATTTTTGGGCTTCCTGGTGTATCCCCTGCCGTGAGGAAGCGCGCATGCTGGAAAATCTGTGGCGGGAGTATCAGGGTCAGGGTGTCGTCTTTGTCGGCGTGGCCTACGCCGATGTAGAAAGCAATGCTCGCGCCTTTTTGGATGAATTTGATGTTACCTATCCCAACGGACCAGATTTGGGTATACGCATCTCACGCGAGTATGGGATGCAGGGCGTGCCGGAAAAGTTTTTTATTGACAAACAAGGCCAGATTCGGGCTGTGGTCATTGGGCCAGGGGGCGAGGCAGAATATCGCCAGCAACTGGAAGCCCTACTGGCCGAACCCTGACCGTTAAACGAGAAGGTTAAAAAGGATGTCTAAATCTAAAATTAGCCGTAAAGAACAACGCAAACAACAACTCACCCGGGAAAAGCGCCGGCGGACGTTCCTCATTGCGGGCATCGCTGGCATCGTCATCCTGGCGATAGTGGCTGCGGTTTTCTTCCGCCCGGCGGGCGGGGTGACCTTGCGCGATATTCACGGCCTGAGTTTTTCGGCGGACGGCCGTCAACTCATCGTGCCGACGCATGACGGTCTGCGCTTCTTTGCTGGCGGGGAATGGTCTGCACCCGATCTACCGGCCAATGATTACATGGGGTATGTGGCCATGGACGAAGGTTTCTACAGCAGCGGACATCCTGGCTCAGGGTCCACCTTACCGAATCCGCTGGGGCTGGTTAAAAGCACCGACGGCGGCGAGACGTTGCAACAGCTGGCATTTTTAGGGGAAAGCGACTTTCACCTGATGGGTGTGGGCTATGAAAGCCACGCCATTTATGTCCTCAATGGAACACCCAATTCGCAGTTGGGCACTGGACTTTACTACAGTCTCGACGATGGCGAAACGTGGAGCCAGGTCGCCATGCAAGGAATTGCAACTCGCCCCACCAATCTTGCCGTTCATCCCACTGAAATGAATCAAGTGGCTTTGGCGACAGAAGGCGGTTTGTATCTTTCCGCCAATTACGGCGATTCCTTTACCCGGATTGGTGAAGCTGCGCTGGTGACGGCCGTAACCTTCCACCCCAACGGCCAGGCGCTCCTGTTTGGGGCCGGCCAGCTCTCTGCCTACGATCTATCTTCTGAGCAGATATCTCCCGTACCCTCTCCGGCTATCGCCGCCGGTGACGCTATCAGTTACATCGCTGTCAACCCTGTCCAGGATGGCGAAATCGCCCTGGCAACTTTCAACCGGGACATTTACCTCTCGCCCGATGGCGGCCAGACCTGGCAGCAGATTGCCAGGGATGGTAACGGATAGGATAAGTGTAGAATACGATTTATAGGCTATATGGCCTATGAACCGATGTGCAAATTGCCTATAACACGGCCGTAGCGCTCGCGGTAGAATGAAACACATGAATCAAACCGATATGACCGAACCTGAAATATCCGGGCAGGACGAATCTGAAACCGCTGTTGCGGCAGAATCGCCCATTTCTGCGAGTTCGCCGGAGCATAGAGGGTCGCTTTTACTGCCTGCCCTCCTGTTACTGCTCGTTGGTGGGCTGGTTGGCTACGTCATTGGCCGCCAGTCGGTGGCGCCACCGGTAACAGAAACGGCCGTCAATCCCCTCATCATCGCCCCAACTGCGGACGCAACTGCCCCGGCAGCCACAAACCTGCTCAATAACGACGCCAGTTCCCCCTTTGGCAGCGCTCCGGCCGGGCCAACCCCGGCCAGCATCACCCCGGAAACGCTGCGGGCGTTGGGCGACCCCAATGCCCCGGTAACCATTGTCGAGTTTTCCGATTACCAATGCCCCTTCTGTTTGCGCCATTTTCAGCAAACAATGCCCCAGCTTAAGGCAGAATATATTGATACTGGCCGGGTTTATTACGTTTTCAAAGATTTTCCCATTACCAGCCTGCACCCGGTTGCGCCGCGTATTCACGAAGCGGCTCGCTGCGCCGGGGAAATTGGGGGCAGCGAGGGCTACTGGCAGGCGCACGACAGCTTTTTCAACAACAGCCAGCAGTTAACCGACCTGCCGCAGCCTGACCTGGATAATGTGTTGGTTTCTCTTTTGGCCGAAGTAGAAATTGCTGAAGAAGCCGTCCGTGAATGTTTGGCAAGCGGCCGTTATACCGATGCGGTGAACGCCGACCTGACCGAGGGGCAGAGCCTGGGCGTAAACGGCACACCCGGTTTTTTTGTCAACGGCTACCCCGTCCCCGGCGCCCAGCCTTACGAACTGTTTCAGCAGGTCATCGCAATGGCCGAAGAAGGGCGGTTGGCCGAAGCCTACCAATCCCCACCAGCCGCCAATAACAGCCCGCCGTCGGCAGGGCAACCGGCGGTGGTTCCCTTCAGCGATGAACCGGCCAAAGGTTTGCCTGACGCGCCTATTACTATTGTGGAATATTCAGACTTCCAATGTCCCTTTTGCCTGCGCCACTTCCAACAGACGCTGCCCCAGTTGCAATCATACATAGATGCCGGGCAGGTGCGCTACGTGTTCAAGGATTTCCCCATTCATAGTATCCATCCCCAGGCGCAAAAAGCGCACGAGAGCGCCCGCTGTGCCCGCGAACTGGGGGATGATGAAGCGTTTTGGACAATGCACGACCTGCTTTTTATCAACCAGGAACAGTGGGCCAATAATGCCGACCACGTTGCCCTTTTTAAGTCATTAGCGGGTGAAATGGAACTGCCCCAGGACGAGTTCGACGAATGCCTGGACAGCGGCCGTTATGCCGACGCCGTAAATGCGGAACTGGATGAAGGCGTTCAGCTTGGTGTCCGGGGGACCCCCTCTTTCTTTATTAACGGGCAACCGTTGGTTGGTGCCCAACCGTTTTCTGTGTTTGAGCAGGCAATTGAAACCTTGTTGGCCGAAGAGGGTTCATAATTGACAAAACCGTCTTGCTTGTGGAGGTCATTCTTATGCATCGTTATCTGCGGCATTTTTTCATCGTTGGTACATTGAGCGTCATCTGGGCAGCGGCCTCACCCGCCGCCGCCGCCACCTGCTACTTCTGGGAGCAAATTGGGGAATATGTTTGCAGCAGCGAAGTTGAATCGGCCGATCTTTCTCCTTTTATGAGCGCGCAGGCATCTGAAGGCACGTTGTTTGGCCGCCGCTGGTACGGCCGTCTGGCCGACTACACCAACGTTTACAGCGAACCGACCCGTGCGTCAGCCGTGGTACGGAATGTGGGGGACGGTTATCTTTTTGCCACCGTGAAACGCTGGTTCGATAATGACGCAGGCGAAAAGTGGTACGAGATTAACTACAATGAATACGTTCATGAAGATGATCTCACGTTGGTAGAGCCAGCTGAATTTCAGGGTGTAGAAGTGTTGCAGCAGCCGCAATGGCCGTTTGGCTGGGTGGTGCAGGCGATTACGCCCAGCCGCGAACCCGATGGCGAACCTGAACCATTCTACACTGAACTCCCCCGTTACACCTTTGTGCAAATTTACGACATCCAAGTGGGGGAAGATGATTGGCTGTGGTATGACATTGGCGACGGCCGTTGGGTGCGCCAGACCTATTTTAGCATTGTAGACGTCAATCCCCGGCCAGAAGGCGTGGGCGAAAACGAATACTGGACAGAAGTTGACCTGTACGAACAAACCTTTGCCGCTTATGAAGGTGATCAAATGGTTTATGCCACGCTCATCTCCTCCGGGCTAAACCGTTGGCCAACACGGGAAGGGCTGTTCCAGGTGTGGGACCGCTTTTACGAGTACAAAATGTCTGGGGCTGAAGGGCAGATAGATTACTACTTCCTGGAGGACATTCCCTACATCATGTACTTTGACGAAAAAATTGGTGCAGCCTTGCACGGTACTTACTGGCACGACCGTTTTGGCTTCAAACACAGCCACGGCTGTGTCAACATGCCGATTAAGGATGCCGAATGGACCTTTAACTGGTCGGCTGACGCCCCCAACGATTTGTGGGTATGGGTCCATACTTCAGACCCTTACACGCACTTGGAGCAGTTGGAATAGCCATGACAGATGCGGAGCCGTATCCAAATGTTGAGTAAGCGCCTATGAGCAAAGTGCAATTAACCCCAAACACAACCTTGTACCCGGTGCCGGTGGTGCTGATTACCTGTGGTGCAGGTGACAAGGCCAATCTCTTCAGCCTGAATCGCATTGCCAGTTGTAACGCGGAACCACCAATGATCAGTATCTCTGTACGGCCGTCACGCGCCAGCTATGACCTAATTGACCAAACCGGCGAGTTTGTGGTCAATATTCCCTGGCCTGATCTGGAATTTGTGAGCGACTTTGTGGGCACCACCTCCGGCCGGGAAACAGATAAATGGCAAGAAACAGGGCTTACCACTCAAACTGCGGCCGTTGTCACACCACCGATGCTCGATGCCTGCCCGGTGAACCTGGAATGCCAGGTGCGCCACACGCTGCGCCTGCCGTCCCACAGCCTGTTTGTGGCTGAAGTGGTGGCGCTCCATGCCTTGCCAGAAGTTCTGAACGGCCGTCAGGAAGTAGATTTTCAACGCGCCGGAGCCGGCTTGGCCTATCAAGCCGGCGTCGTGCGCGAACGACCGGTAAACAAGTTCCGACCAGATGAGCTGCGGCAGCAAATTCATCGCTGGAGAGATGGAAATTAAGCGACATTCTCCCTATTTGGCAGGTGCGCTCTTCTTGGTCCTTGGGTTGTTCTTTTGGCAGCTTCCCACGCTGCTAAAAGCGATGCCCAGCCGCTACGTAGCCCGTATGCCAGAACCTTTGCAATCTTTGGGCACGCGTGGTGATGGCGAGGCGCTGTTACCCACCGTTTCTGCTCCGGTCGCGGCGGCTGCCTTGCTGCAAGCCCCGGCACTGCCATCGTCTCTGGTTGTGATACAAGCGTCCACTGCCACGTCGCTGCCGCGCATTGATGAAACGGCAGTGTTTACCCCTACCCCCTTACCCACGCCAAAGAACACGCCTGTTCCTATACCGAGGCTGTTCGTTTGGACGGCTTTGTGCATCAATTCCAAACCTGGAACAACTGTGGGCCGGCTACCATTGCCATGGCGCTCAGTTATTTTGGGTTGAACTTGAGTCAGGAAGAAACGGCCGTTTTCCTCAAACCCAACCCTGAAGATCGCAACGTTAGTCCCTATCAGATGGCAGCTTACGTCAATGAACAGACCGCCTTCGCCGCGCTAGATCGCACCAATGGCGATCTGGAAACGGTGAAACGACTGGTTGCCAATGGTTTTCCAGTAGTTATCGAATTGGGCATTGAGCCGCCAGGCGAATACCGTTGGTTAGGCTGGTATGGTCACTACCTCCTTATTGTGGCCTACGACGATGCCCTGGAACAGTTCTGGGTCTATGATTCCTGGTTTGGCACCAGCGATGTGCCTATGGAAAATGCCACAGTGGAAGGTCGAGCTCTTTCTTACGCCGATGCCAACGGGCAGTGGCGGCAGTTTAACCGCAGCTACATCACCCTGTATCGCCCCGAAGAAGTGGCGCAGGTGACTGCCATCATCGGCGAAGATATGGACGACACTGTCATGTGGCAGAAATCACTGACCCGCGTCCAGGCTGAACTGGCACGAGAGCCGGAAAACGCATTTCTCTGGTTCAGTCTGGGCACGACCTATAACGCCCTGGGACAGCATGAAGAAGCTGCTACGGCCTTTGACCAGGCGCGCGCCATTGGGTTGCCCTGGCGGATGCTCTGGTATCAATTTGGACCTTACGAAGCATACTATCAGGTTGGCCGCTACGAGGACATCATTACTCTGGCTGATGTGACTTGAAAGACCGACCTTATTTCGAAGAAGCTTACTATTACAAAGGATTGGCGCTCATGGCACAGGGAGACGTCAACGGGGCGCTAGAAAACTTTGAGCGGGCGGAGAAATTCAACCCCTCTTCCAACTCGTAAACGATGCAATCCAACAGTTTGGCGACTGAATAATTCTAGTTCTAACGGATTTTGTGGAAAGAAAAAACAGAGGCATGATAGAGACTAAAAAGGCGTCCAAACCCAAAGTCTCAAAATCATGCCTCAACGAAAGTGTAGCAAAGAAATCTACCGAAAGACAAAAATCAACAAAAGAATCACTATCCCTTTGGCCAAGGAGACCTATCTGTCTCTGGTAAATGATGCCAACGCCTTTCGCCAGGTTATCGATGAGATGATAAACCTTTATCCCGAGTTGTTTCCACCGGAAGCCGCACAAGGCTACTATCTGCACGACCAACGACAGTCGGTCAAAATGCCAGACGTAAAGTTGCGCCGCATCAAAATGCAGGAAGCTGACCCAACTAGCAGCAGACAAGAAGTTTACACCATTGCCCCCAGTGGACTGCTGCCTTATCTGAGTGGGGCAACCGATGAGGTGGAAAAAGCGTTGTTTCTGCGTCGGTTCGGTGTCCCGTTTTGGGGTTTGACCTACGTCTTCGGTCGTAATGACCAATATTGGTATCGTTTGACGACGCAGTTGGGGCGTTACGATATCGTCACCACGACAGTCAAAGCGGCTGAAGCGATGCCTCAACATCTGTTGGCCGACGAGAAACATGCACACTATCATGGGGAACGGGTCTATATTGCCACTACCGTTGGCGACGACTGTGTGCTGGGGGCAACCCTTTCGTCGGCGGCCGACACGCCGCATCTGACGGCGGCTTACGGCACCTTTGCCCAAGAAGCCAAGCGGCGACAAACCGACTACGCGCCGACCACGGTCAACACCGATGGCTGGACCGCGACGCAAAATGCGTGGCGCGCTCTCTTCCCGGCCATTGTTATCATTGAATGCTTCCTCCATGCCTTTATCAACATTCGGATGCGCTGTCAGAAAAAGTGGCAGACCGTGTGGCCCGAGATCCAACAGCAGGTATGGGATATTTATCATGCAGCGGACAAACCCATTTTTCAGGAGCGGGTACAGGCGTTTGGTCGCTGGGCTCAACATGCGGTAACGGGCACGGCCTTGGCGGCGATTGAAAAACTGTGTGCTCGGGCTGACCGTTTCATCGTCGCCTTCGACTATCCTGATGCCTACCGCACCAGCACGATGTTGGACCGGCACATGGAACCGATGGCGCGCTGGTTGTTCAGTTGCCGCTTTTTTCATGGACACCTGGCTGCCGCCGAGAAGCAAGTGCGAGCCTGGGCCTTGCTGCACAATTTCTGGCCCTACTGTCCCCGAGCCAAAATCTGCAAGGAGTTCATTTCTCCGGCACATCGTTTAAACCGTTCGATTTATCATGAGAATTGGTTACACAATTTGCTTGTTGCCACTTCTCTTTCCAGAGTGAATATCATTGACCACAAAATCCGTCAGAACTAGTAATGACAGCACGGAGCAAACCGCACGATAGCGTGATGATGTTTGCTGCCTGCATTTTGGAGAAATTATGAGTAAACAAACGAAACATATTATTATGGCTGTCGCTCTGCTACAAATTGCGGCAATTCTCTTTTTGCTCATCGCGCCCCCGCTTGTAAGGGCCCTACCTGGTGAATTTCGGGTACGTCTGGCGCGGTTGCCGCTAGGGGAAACCCTGCTGGATATTGGCGTGACTCCTTTGCCGATAGCGTTACCGACTCCGGCAAGTGTTGTGGCGCGATCCCAAATTGTTATTCCAACGGTTGCCCTTCCCACTGAGACGGCAACATCAGCGCCAACGGCCGTGCCAACCGAGGCTGCAGAAACGGCCGTCACGCCGCGCCCGACCATACAACCAACCAACACACCCAGCCCAACCCCGTTGCCAACAGCAATCCCCTTACCCCGCCAGGCGCGCATTGATGGTTTAGAGACTATGCCCCAGGGATTTAACAACTGCGGCCCGGCCAATCTCACCATCAATCTTAACTTCTACGGTAACAACACCACCCAAGCTGAAGCGGCTGGATTCCTAAAACCCAATCGGGAAGACCGCAACGTCAGTCCCTGGCAAATGGTTGATTACGTTAACGAGCAAACCAATTTGCGCGCCTTCGTCGGCAGCGGGGGCGATTTAGAGCTGATCAAACGCTTTTTAGCCAATGGTTTGCCCATCGTCATTGAAAAAGGATATGAACTGCCCACAGAGGGCTGGTTGGGGCATTACCTCACCATGTTTGCTTATGATGACGACAAGCAGGAATTCCTGAGTTTAGACACCAACCTTGGTCCCTGGGATGGCAGCGGGCGGGTGGATTCATACGAAACTGTGAACTTCTACTGGCAGCAGTTCAACTACACGTTCTTTGTGGTTTTCCCACCAGAAAAAGAAGCGCTGGTACAAGACCTTTTGGGTGAGGAAATGCTGGAGCCAGGCACGATGTGGCGGCGGGCGGCAGAGCGGTCGCAGGCTGAGATTGATGCCGATCCACAAAACGGCTTTGCCTGGTTCAATCTGGGCACCAGCCTCACGCGCCTGGGCGAGCTGACAGGCGACGCTGCTTTTTATGAAAATGGTGCTGCTGCGTTTGATCAGGCACGTCTGGTTGGGGTGCCCCCGCGCATTGTCTGGTATCAGTTTCGGCCGTATATTGCGTATATGAAAGTCGGCCGTTTCCAGGAAATGATTGATTTGGCCGATACCGTGTTGGAAACACAAGGGGGGCGAAATGTGGAGGAAACCTACCTTTACAGGGGGCATGCCCTGGCGTTTTTAGGGGATGGGCCTGGCGCTGTGGCCGCCTATGAACAAGCCTTGCGGCTCAATGAAAACTTCTATCCCGCGCAGTGGGCTTTGGATGCCATCGTCTCATCGCCTTAAAAAATTTCACTGCGGTTCCAGAAGAGACCACATCCTTTCCAGTTGTTGTCGCGACAGTTTGTACTTGGAGGTCAAATAGGTTTCTATGATTAAGCGGTACTCATTTGCTGTTTTGAGCCATTCAAGAACGGCATCCTTCTCAAATCCTTTCACTTGGGAGATGCTCTGCAAGCCAACACCTGTGGCCAGTAGGGCTAGCGTCTCCATAATGTCAGATACATTGGTGATCTCGTGGGCAAAAAGCGAAGTTACCTCAGGGTGATGCAGTTCAAATGACTTCGCCTTATACTGGAACATGGCTAAATCAGTCATTTCGCTAACCGATTCAAACAAAGGTACCACTAATTTAAACATCAATCGTTGAAATATGATGAAGGCAAACACAACCCCCAGTAAATCAATGAGTAAACTTACCACACCAAAAATTTGCCACGGAGGGACATCTGTCGTAAAGAGCTGCAATAGCCTGGGCAGAAAGAGAAGCGGTATAGTGGTAGCAATATAAATCATTGGTCGAGAAAGTAGGTAAGGTGCAATCAACAGCACCAGGCTTCCCAGCAAGATGTAGATAAAAATATGTGCCAGGATGTGCATAAAATTAAGATTCACAAACATCAAGGTGCGATTAACCCCCCAAGCCTGCAGCCACCAGCCCAAAAGTAAAAGGATGCCCCCTATGAGTAATGCTCCTCTGATGAGTTGTCCATGCTTCTTGAAAAAATTATCCTGTTGAAGGTCTGTCATCATCGTTCACTCCTGATAGTTATCCCCGCAGTTGGGTAACTCTATTGTACAAGAATCTCGGCCAATGTGGGAAAAGAGGGAGGCTACTCCGGCCATCATCGCCAGGGGTAGCAAGCCACTGGCTGTGACTGGACCCAAATCAAAGCGGGGGTAAACGATGTAGCCATTATAGCCAAAGAGAGAGTAGCAGAACGCCCGTTGCCAGCCAAATAAACCGCTTCACGTACGTGAAATCATTCATTTGGTACATGTTCCTCGCATTGTTTACTGATGCAGGGATGATCCCCATAGGAACAGAAAACACAGCAGTCGCCAGGCAACGGCCGTAATCGGGTACCACAACGGGTACACGTGTGAAACGCCAGTCAGTAATCCAGGGGAATGTCCAGCTCAACAACGAAGTCACATTGCGGGCAGGTCAGATGGGTGCGGGTAATGATTTCGTTTTCCATCAATGACTCCGTGTCTGTTTAATCGGCGGCGCGTTCACTGACCAGATGGCAGACGCAATGCTTGCCATCCACATCATCCGTGGGGAAGGTCTGCCCCAGGCGGTGCAGCGCGCGCAGTTCGGTTTCCAAACGCTGCAATTCAGCAATGCGCTGACTGATTTCATCCGCCTTCTCCGCCAGCAAATCCAGCAGTACCCGGCAGGGCGCTTCCCGTCGGTCGCGCAGCGCCAAAATCTCTTGAACGTCATCTATACTCGCGGCGGGCACTTTCTAACTGCGTCACCTCTGGTAAAATGACAGATTGTGCCCTTTGCGAGTATAGCGACAGATCCAGCCGTCGCGCCCCGGCCACCAGTCTGGTGCGGGCCACGTCCGCCTCGCTGTAATCGCGGTAGCTATTATCAAGGCGCTTTGGTGGCGGCAGCAGGCCAATTTCTTCGTAATAGCGAATGGTCTTGGCGGGCAAGCCCGTCCGTTGGGAAAGCTCTCTAATTTGCATGGCTATACTTCGTAGAGCATATGATACACTCTACAGTTACTGGAAGGTCAAGGGCTGGTTGAAAACAGGGTGGGATTACTTTTGGTGTAAAAAGAAGGGGACGAGGAAAATAGGGGGCATGAGCGAAAAAACCGACCCCCAACAAGATCTGCCTAATGAATTAGCCCACAAGCTGAGCCAATGGCATCAAGCCAATCCTAAAGCGACCCTGACCGAGATCGAGGCGGCGGTCGAGGCGGAACTGGCTATAGTGCGTAAACAATTAGTAGAAAAACTGGCTCACGAAACGATAGGTGAACAAAAAGTGCCAGACTGTCCGCAGTGTGGCCAGAAAATGGTCAAAAATGGACAGCGCAAGCGGAAGCTCAAAGGCAAAGAGGGACAAACCATCCAACTTAACCGACAGCAATGGCGTTGTCTCTCCTGTGGGACAACGCTTTTTCCCCCTGGATGAAGTGCTAGGTTTGCTGCCTGGACAATACACGCCGCAGGTACAAGAGGCCATCACACGCCTGGGCAGTCGGATGAGCTATGGTGAAGCGCAAGAAGAATTGGCGCTGCTGTGGAAAGTCAGGGTAAGTGAAAGCGGGACACGGCAGGTGACGCTGCGGCATGGGCAAATAGCCAACATACTAATTGAGGAAAAAGTAGCGCAGCTAGAAGCAGAAGGCATGGAGGGCACAGCACAGCCCGAACAGATAGTGATGTGCACCGATGGAGCGATGGTGCAGTTGACCAGTGGGGAGTGGCGCGAAGTGAAGACGGTTGCCTTCGGCGAATTTCATTCCCGTTGGGATGCCAGGCAGAAGAAAGTGGTAACGCAAACGGAACAGATCAGCTATTTTTCTCGGGTAGCCACAGCGGAGGCATTCAGTCGGACAGCGCTAGTGGAATGGGACCAGCGAGGTGGTGAGCATGCCCGTACCGTCGTGGCCATCCAAGATGGTGCGCCCTGGATTCAGTCATTGATTGATTATCACTGTCCGCGGGCTATTCGCGTGATTGACTTTGCTCATGCCCAGGCGTATGTCGCCACCGTAGGCCGGGCGATTCATGGCGCAGACACAACCGCTTTCAGCCAATGGTATGCGCGTATGTCCCGACAATTAGGACACCAACCACCCCAGCGCACCCTGGCAGAGTTGCGGCTATTACAACGGCAGTATCCAGACCATCCCGAGGCAGAGAGTATTGAACTGGCCATTCGCTATCTGGAAAAACGGTTGCCGATGATTGACTATCCTCATTTTCGTCGCCGGAAGATTCCTATTGGGTCCGGGATTGTAGAAAGTGGGCATAAAGTGGTGATGCAGAAACGGATGAAACAGGCAGGGATGCGCTGGGCCGAGGCCAACCTCAATCCAATGCTGGCGCTGCGTATGGCCTTGTGCAACCAGCGGTGGCAAACGAGTTGGCAGGAGATTCAGGCGCGTGTGTGCCTGGACAAATACCCCAAACGAGTGGGATGGAAGCCGAAGCCAGCAAGGGTATCCCCGCCTGTGGGCTTCTCGGAAGCAGATTGTCAACGTCTAACTGCCTTAGCTGAACGATTGGCAAAACGGAAAAAACAACCCTGGCAAAGTAACCGTTGGATTTTTCCACACAGGGGACCACTCTTACACCAAAACTAATCACACCCTTGAAAACAAAACGGCCGTTCTCACACGAGAACGGCCGTTCATCAGAAAGTAGGAGGAAGAAGACTACAGCTTCACCCGCTTCAACCGCAGCGAATTGCTCACCACGCTAATACTGGAGAACGCCATCGCCCCCGCCGCCAGAATCGGACTGAGCTGGCGCAGGAAGTCAGGTGCCCATGCAAAGGGAGCCAACACGCCGGCGGCGATGGGGATCAAAGCCGTATTGTAGGCAAAGGCCCAGAACAGGTTCTCCCTAATGTTGCGCATGGTGGCTTTCGACAGATGAATCGCCTCGGGGACGCTGCGCAGGTCGCCGCGCATCAGCGTCACGTCGGCTGCTTCCATGGCCACATCCGTGCCGGTGCCAATCGCCAGACCGACATCGGCCTGTGCCAGGGCGGGTGCGTCGTTAATGCCATCGCCAACCAT